>JANQEF010000266.1 GCA_028278465.1 Dehalococcoidia bacterium
GCGTCACCGAGATGAACACTCGGGACGAGATCGACCGGCTCGTCGCGGCGCTCCGTGAGATCGGAGAAGCCGCATGACAACAGCCATGAACGGCAGCGAGCTCGACCGCAGCCTCCTGATGGACCGCTCAGTCTCGGGACGCAGCGCCGTGACCATGCCGCCGTCAGACGTGCCGTCACAGCCCATGCCGAAGGACTCGCTGCTCAGGGACGACCTGCCGCTGCCCGAAGTCTCGCAGCTCGAGGTGATCCGGTATTTCTCACTCCTGAGCCAGCTGAACTTCTCGATAGACACCAACTTCTACCCGCTCGGCTCCTGCACGATGAAGTACAACCCGAAGCTAAACGACGCCATGGCGTCGCTGCCGGGTTTTGCGGGGATCCACCCGAACCAGCCGCCAGAGCAGGTGCCGGGCGCCGTGCAGCTGATGTACGAACTGCAGGAGGCGCTCGGAGACCTCGCCGGGCTGCCCGGTGTCAGCCTGGCGCCACTGGCGGGCGCGCAGGGCGAGTACGCCGGGCTTCTCATCGCCCGCGCCTTCCACGCGGACAACAACGACACCGCACGCACGGTCGCCCTGATCCCGGACAGCGCGCACGGCACCAACCCGGCATCGGCCGCGATGGCGGGACTCGAGGTGGTGACTGTGCCGTCTGATGCCGACGGTAACGTCGATGTGGCAGCGCTGCGCGACCTGGCAGACGAGCGCACGGCCGTCTTCATGCTCACGCTTCCAAGCACGCTCGGACTGTTCGAACCGAGCATACTCGAGATCACTCAGACCATTCACGACGCCGGTGGTCTCGTATACGCCGACGGAGCCAACCTGAACGCGCTTCTGGGTATCGCGAAGCTCGGCGACCTCGGCTTCGACATCTGCCACTCCAACCTGCACAAGACATTCTCCACCCCACACGGCGGTGGCGGACCGGGCGCCGGTCCGGTGGTGGTCACCGAGGCCCTTGCGAAGTACCTTCCTGAGCCGGTCGCGCAGAAAAACGGCGATACGTACACGCTGGCGGCGCCTGGAAGCAGCATCGGCAAGATCAACGGCTTCCATGGCTCGTTCGGCATCCTCGTGCGGGCGTATACATACATCCGTGCGATGGGCCGTGACGGCCTGCGTGCGGTCGCTGAAAACGCCATCATCAACGCCAACTACATCCAGTCACAGCTAAAGGACCGCTTCGACCTGGCGGCTGACCGATTCTGCATGCACGAGACGGTGCTGAGCGCAGGACGACAGAAGAAACGCGACGTGAAGGGGCTGGACATCGCCAAGCGGCTGCTCGACTACGGAATCCACGCCCCGACGATGTACTTCCCTCTCATCGTGGACGAGGCGCTGATGGTTGAGCCGACCGAGACCGAGTCGAAGGAGACTCTGGACCGCTTCATCGAAGTGATGCGCCAGATCGATGACGAGACGACCTCAGACCCGGAGACTGTCCGCACTGCGCCGCACACGCTGCCGGTGACGCGCCTCGATGAAGCGGGCGCCGCTCGCAAGCCGTACCTGCGATGGCAAGGATGAGCGATTCGCTCCTCTGGTCCGGCGTTTAGGGTTGCCCGTAACCAACTGGAGCAACCTATGCCGACGATGGTGATCCGTGGCAGGGCGGGCGCGCAGAAACGGGCGCGCTGGCCGCAGGCCTGATCTTTCTCAGCACTTCCTGAAAAGCGCCGACACCGCGCGTCGACTGGTCGCGCTCGCTGGAATCGGCGCTGCAGACCTCGTTGTCGAGGTCGGTCCTGGCAACGGCGCTCTAACAGAGCCACTCTCGTCGGCTGCTGAACGCGTCATCGCCGTCGAAGCTGATCGCACGCTGTACAGACGGCTCTTCGACCGGTTTCCTGTGACCTCGAACGTCGCTCTGCGTTCGGGAGACTTCCTGAAGTTCAGGCTCCCGAAGGGTCCATACACCTTCTTCGCCAACATCCCGTTCTCGAAGACGGCGGCGATCTTGCGGAAGCTGGCGCTTGGCGACGCGCCGCCTCTATCCGCACACATCATCATGGAATCGGTCGCCGCCACTCGCTTTCTCGGCCGGCCGTTTGGCGCCGAGTCGGCTCTCAGCCTGATGACTAAAGCACGGTTCGATGTCTCCATATCGGCGTGGCTCGGACCAGAGTCGTTCTCGCCGTCGCCGACCGTCAACTCGGTCATGCTGAAACTGGAAGCGCGCTCCACCTTCTCTGCGCCCGGGCTGCGCCGGTTCGATACCTTCGCCCGAGCGGTCTTCGCCAATCACGGCCGATCAGTCCGCCCGTTCCTGAGAAAGCTACTTCCGCGGCCGCAGCTCAGGTCACTCACTACCGAACTCGGCTTCCCAGCGGACGAGTCGCCGTCTAACATCTCGTTCAATCACTGGCTGACACTCTTCAACCTCGTCGAATGGAACCGCAAACGATGATCGTCGACACGCATGTACATATCTGGGAGATGCCGCCGGTTGCGCCCGTCGGCCCGACAGCGCCTCGCTGGACTTCCGAGCCAACCGCGCCGGGCACGGCCGAAATGCTGCTGGAGGAGATGGACGCCAATGGCGTCGACCGCACGGTGCTGGTGCAGACGTCGTTCTCGACATGGGACAACGGCTACGTGGCCGACGCGGCCAAGCGGTTCCCGGACCGGTTCGTTTCGCAGGGTTTGATCGACCCGCTGGACCCGGACAACGCGCAGCAGGCGATCTACTGGATGGATGAGCGCGGCATGACCGGCTTCCGGTTTCACCCGATGTACTACATGGTTGATGACCCGGCCGAGGGCGAGATACTGACGAAGCCGGAGAACGCCGCGATGTTCGAGGTGATAGAGCAGCGGAGCGGCATCGTGCAGATCCACTGCTTTCCAGAACACGCTTCGCAGATGGATGTCGCCATGGCCCGCTATCCCGGTATCACCTGGCTGATCGACCACATGATGTATCCGCTGCCGGAGATGGCCGAAGACGGATGGAGCGCCTATCAGCCGGTTCTCAACCTCGCCCGCCACTCGAACGTGCTGATCAAGATCTCGGATGTGCACAACCGCTCCAACCAGCCGTTCCCGCACTCCGACATGCATGATGCGGTGAAGATGGCGGTAGACGCTTTCGGCATCGAGCGCTGCATGTGGGGAACCGGCTATCCGGGCTATCACCGGGTCGAGCACGGCTGGCCGACGCTGGCGGAAGAGCTGCGGATAGTCCGCGAAGGCTTCAACTGGCTGGACGACTCCGAACGGGCGGCGCTGCTGGGTGACAACGCGGCCCGCATCTGGGGCTTCTAGCAGACTATCGCCTCCCGACGACGCACCGGCATTCGGCTGCGGTAAGATCGCATCCCACGATCCCCATTCCCTGCGCCACACCCGAACGGAAGCAACGATGACCCTCCAGCCCGGCACCGAAGCGCCCGACTTCACCCTGAACGCGCACGACGGCAACGCCGTCACCCTGTCCGGCTACCGCGGTAGGCGCGTCATTCTAGCCTTCCACCCTGCCAGCTTCACCGGCGGCTGAACGAACCAGGTCTCAGGCTTCCGTGAGAAGTACAGCGAAATAGTGGCTGCGAACGCCGAGGTCCTCGAAGTGAGCGTCGATCACGCCGCCTCGCAGAATGCATGGGCAGAGAAGCTGGGCGGACTCGACTTCCCGCTGCTGGCCGACTTCCATCCCAAGGGTGAAGTGGCGAAGATGTACGGCGTATACAACGAGGAGCGCGGCACCGCGTTCCGGTCGGTCTTCATCATCGACGAGAACGGCGTGATCAGGCACTCCGAAGTGTTCCCGCAGGGCATGATCCCCAACGCCACCGAGGTACTGAAGCAGCTGGCCTCGATCTAGCTGACGGCGCGACTGCGAGCGGCTGGAGTTGAGTTGTGCCCTCACCTATCGTGATCGCCGACTACGACCCCGACTGGCCGCGCCAGTTCGAGATTCTCCGAGACCGGTTTTCGGCCGCGCTCGGCGAGCTGCCGGTGGCGATTGAGCACGTGGGCAGCACCTCGGTTCCGGGACTGGCCGCCAAGCCGATCATCGACGTTGCAATGGTTGTGCCGTCGGCCGCGGACGTTCCCGAAGGCATCAGGCGCCTCGCAACGATCGGCTACACGCACCGCGGCGACCTCGGTGTGGCAGGCAGGGAGGCGTTCGACACGCCACCTGATACGTACCCGCATCACCCGTATCTTCACGCCTCGGATGGCCGGGAACTCAGGCGCCAGATCGCCTTTCGAGACCGGCTTCGGCGAGACGAGAAAGTGCGCAACGAGTATGAGCAGCTGAAGCGGGCTCGTGCGGCCAGGCTGGTGCACATGGTTCCCGAGTACTGGGAATCCAAAACCGAACTGGTGGAGCGCATCCTAGCCGAGGAACTGGGGCCGGACGACTGAGAACAGCCTTGCCGCCTACCACCTGTGCAGGTTCGGCCCGAAGCTGGCCTCGTAGTACTCGGCAACGTGCTCGCCCGGCGCAACAACGCGGTCCAACGTTTTGTCTACCTCGTCATCGACCTCGACATCAATTGCGCCCAGGTTGTCCTCGAACTGCTCGAGCGTCCGAGGCCCGACAAGCGGCGCCGTCACTCCGGGCCGGCTCATCACCCACGCCAGCGCCAGCTGAGAAACCGAGCATCCCCTCGCCTCGGCGATCGGCCGTATCGCATCCACGATGTCCAGGACTCCGACGCTGAACCTGCGCAGCTTACCGGCGTCCGTCTCATCGCCGAACCGCGTTCCACCCGCCTGCTCCTGGGCCGAGCCGCGCACATACTTGCCCGTCAATCCGCCTCCGGCCAGCGGACTCCACGGAATCTGCGCGATCCCGTATGTCTGGCACATCGGCAGGTGCTCC
>JANQEF010000062.1 GCA_028278465.1 Dehalococcoidia bacterium
GATGCGCTGCGGCGTTTGCGTGCGCGGGGTCTATTTGTTCGGTAGCGCTCGACCGGCTCTCTTCTCAGGCAAAAAACGGCCGATCGGCGTCGCCTGGCCGGTGGCATTTGACGAGAAGAGTAGAATCGTTCGTAGATGAACACACATCTCACAGTTGCCATGCGCTGCCGCTGTCGCTCCTGTAATAAGAGCACAGCTGGCTAACCGCGCATCTCGATCAACGCAACCCGGACCCCTGGCCAGCAACTCGGCCCGGGGTCTTTTTCGATCCTGCTGATACCTGACAGGAGAAACCGACGGAAAGATGGCACCCGCAACAGGAACACCAACTCAGAAGCAGCCGTTCTTCAGCTTTCCGAACCCGATCAACGAAAGCGTCGCACGCACCGTCGCCGCCGGCGTGGTCATCATGGCCGCCGCCACGATAGCTTTCGACTTCCCGTGGCTGATGCTGGCGCTTGCATACGGCTTCATCGCCAGGGTCGCCGCCGGGCCGCGGCTCAGCCCGATGGCCCAGCTCACTCTGAAGGTCGTGATCCCGGTCCTGAAGCTGCCCTACAGGCCGATTCCGGGACCGCCGAAGCGGTTCGCGGCGACGATCGGCGTCGTCTTCAGCGTCACCGCGATCGTCCTGCACTTCGGCTTCGGGCTGACGGGCGCCGCGTACGGCGTCCTCGGAGGCCTGATATTCGCAGCCGGACTCGAAGCGGTATTCGGCTACTGCCTCGGCTGCAAGGTGTTCAGCGTCCTGATGCGGATCGGCGTCATTCCGGAGTCGGTCTGCGAAGACTGCGCGAACTTCGACGCCCGCATAAAGCGTCTGGCAGCGCAGGGACTGAACCCCGATGGCTCGCCATGCGCGCCGGCCGAAAGCCAGTCGCAGCCTTCAAGCTGAAGACTTCAGCAACCTGATAGATTCGCGCGGCGTTTCACCGGAGACGCCGCGCAGTTCGACTGTCAACTTCGGAGCTCTGGTCTTGCCGGAAACTGTCCGCATCTCGGCATCTGTCCTTGCCGCTGACTTCGCTCATCTCGAACAGGAGATCAGGCGCGTCGAAGAGTCGGGCTGCGACGAGATTCACTTTGACGTGATGGACGGACACTTCGTGCCCAACATCACCTTCGGCGCCGACATCCTGCAGGCGGTCCGCAGCCTGACCTCGCTGCCGATCGACGCGCACATGATGGTGACTGAGCCGGGCCGCTTCGCTCCGCAGTTCGCCTCGGCCGGAGCTAACACCTTCACCGTGCACGCCGAAGCCTGCTCTGACCTCGGCGCCACACTCACTGAAATCGCCGAAGCCGGCATGCGTCCAGGCATCTCAATCAACCCGTCGACAGACGCCGCCGTCGTGACGCGCTACACGGCAACGGTTGATCGCTTCCTGGTCATGAGCGTCGAGCCCGGTTTCGGCGGCCAGTCGCTGATGCCGGAGGTGCTGCCCAACATTGAGGAGATCAGGTTCGCCGGAGCCGGCAGCGAGCTGGACATCGCTGTAGACGGCGGCGTAAAGGTGGACAACGCAAAAGACGTCGTCGAAACGGGCGCGGACACCCTGATCTCGGGAACCGGCCTGTTCAACTACGCCGAAGGGATGGCGGCGGCGGTGAGCCGCATGAAGAGCCTGTAGAGGTCGCGACGAATCTACTTCGTGGCGATCTGCAGCTTGCCCTTCTTCTCGAGCGTGCGGATGCACCGAGCGCAGACATTCAGCCGCTTCGTCTCGCCGTCGATCACGAGGTGCTTCTTGAACACGTTCGGCTGCGAAATCTTCCGGGTTGCGTTCAATGCATGGCTGCGGTTGTGGCCGAACTGGGGGCCTTTGCCGCAGACGTGACACTTGGCCATGCGTGATCCTCGTGAAAAAGCCGTGACAAATGTACGGATACAGGTGCTGACAGAGAGCGGAATGCGGCCCTAATGTTAAATTGGGCGGCACAGGACTACTAAGCTACCACGCAGACCAGTTGCGAGCAATAAAGTCCGCCCTCAGCAACATCCGCGCCTGAGACGCGGCCCGCTCCCTCACAGCAGCTATGTCGGACATCTCTGACATCGACCGGTCGACGCGTCGCACAGACGGCTTCCTGCTACGCGAGTTCGTTCGCGGCGCCACTCGCGCCCTCGAGACCAACCAGGACACGATCAACGCGCTGAACGTCTTCCCTGTCCCGGATGGCGACACCGGAACCAACATGGTGCTGACGATGCGCGCCATCCGTGATGAGCTTGAAGAGAAGGTCGACGCCAACCCCAGCATCACGTCAGCTCGCATGGCGCGTGCTGCGCTGCTCGGAGCGCGGGGCAACTCGGGGCTGATCCTGGCCCAGTACTTCAAGGGGCTCGCAGAGTCGCTGGCGGGCGGATACGACATCAGCGGCGAGGGTTTCGCGCGCGGCCTGAGGATCGCTTCGGAGATCGCCTATAAAGCGGTGCCCGAGCCGAAGGAAGGGACGATGCTGACGGTGTTCCGTGAGTGCGCGGAAGCGTCGGAGAAGGCCGTCATCGATATGTCGGGGCTCGAGCACGTAGTCAAGGTGGCGGCGGACCAGGCGATGGACACGGTGAGGCGCACGCCGCAGATGCTCGATGTGCTGCGCGATGCGGGTGTTGTCGACTCCGGCGGGTTCGGCTTCGCCATCATGCTGCACAGCGGCGTCGAGGTACTTGACGGTGCTGAAGCTGGCCTGGAGCGCATCGAGCCGCCCGGAGTCGAAGGACTGCCGAGCGCGGGAAGCGCAGGCCCCGGCATCCGTGCGGAGTTCCTGGAAGATATCGAGGACGAGGCCTGGGGCTACTGCACCGTGTTCGCGATCGAAGGCGAAGACCTGGATCCTGAGCCGGTGCGAGAGCAAATGGCGGAGATCGGCCGATCGCCTGTGGTCGCAGGAGCCGGAACGCTGGTCAAGGTCCATGTGCACATGGAAGACCCGGGAACTGCGCTCTCCGCCGGGTTGCAGTTCGGCTCGCTGTCGAACGTCGAAATCCACAACATGGACGAGCAGGCTCGCCAGTGGGCCAGCGAGCGAGCAGGCGAGACCGGCGAGACCACAGCCACGGAGGCCAGCTTCACGACAGCGGTGGTGGCAGTAGCGCTCGGCGAAGGGTTCACAGAGCTTTTCCACAACGCGGGCCTCGGCGCGGTCCAGATCGTTCAGGGCGGCGACACCATGAACCCGAGCACAGCCGAGATCGCAGAGGCCATAGAAGCGGCGCCTTCGGAGTCGGTCGTTGTCCTGCCGAACAACAAGAACATCATCGGCACCGCTCAACAGGCCGCCAAGCTGTCCGAAAAACAGGTCCACGTAGTCAAGACGCGCTCGATGCAGGTCGGACTGG
>JANQEF010000073.1 GCA_028278465.1 Dehalococcoidia bacterium
AAGCTGGATCTCGGCACCGCTCCCATGATGATGCTGTTGTTCGGCACGTTCCACAGTCCCATCGCCAGTCCGTTGACGAACAAGACGACCGTGACGAACCAGATCGGGGTCGCCTCGTCTGTGAACACGAAGCCGATCGCCGTAAGCACGAGGAGCACGAAGCCGGCGACGCCAAAAGGCCGCTCGCCGAACCGGTCCGAAAGCCGCCCGGCGCTCTGCGCGGCGATCGCCATTCCGAGCGACGTCAGCAGGAGTATCGCTCCGGCCTGAAGCTCTTCGATCCCCCGCAGGCTGATGAGGTAGATCGGCATCAGGAAACGGATGGCGGTGGTTCCCAGGAAGCCCAGGAACCGGGCGAGCACCGCCATGCTGAACACGGCGTTCGCAAACATCCGCAGCTGCAGCATCGGCGCGCTCGACCGCAGCTCCCACGCCACGAACGCTGCGAACAGCGCGATCACCACGACAACGCCACCGAGCATCACAGGCGATGTCCAGCTCTCGGCCAGCGGGTTGTTGATGACAATGACGCCCAGGACGATGGCCGCGCCGGACAGCACAGCGCCGACCCAGTCGAAGGCCGGGCGGTCTGCAGGGCCGCGCTCGCTGACGACCTTTTCGTCGAGGATGAAGTAGCTGGCGAGGAACGCTATCGCGATCGGCGGCACCAGCATCCAGAACAGCGCCTCCCAGTCGAAGAACTGGAGCATGACGCCTGCGACGACCGGTCCGACTGCTCCGCCGATCGCCACCGCCGTCGTCTGGCTCCCGATCGCCTTGCCGCGCTCCTCCGGCGGGAATATCGAGATCACCATGGCGGTGCCGACCGACTGGCTCATCGAGTTGCCTGTCGCCATGATCACCCGCGCCAGGATCAGGATGCCGAACGTCGGCGCGACCGCCACGAACACCGAGCCGCCAGCGAAGAAGACCAGCCCCATCAGGTGGACCTTCTTGCGGCCGATGATGTCGGCCAGCCTGCCCATCGGCATCATCAACGCGCTGATCGTCAGCGCCTGGGCGATCACCACCCACGACACGGCCCGCAGCGTCACGTTGAAGTCGTCGGCGATCGCCTCAAGCGCGACAAACACCATCGACATGCTCATGACGCCGATGAAGAACGAGATGCCTATCGCGCTGAAGGCCGTCCACTTGCGGGCGTAGCGCGGCGCAGTGGCGTCCGTTGGCTCGCCGGTCTGAGCACGAGTCGCGCTCAAGGGGCAAACAGCTCTGTTGCTGGGTCGTCTGGGATCAACACAGGCAGGATGTTACTCCCGCGTGCGCGTGCCTCGTCGAGGCCAACGTTCAGAGCGGCTAGTGAGCTCCGTAGAGGGACCTGTCTGTGACCGCCTCGATCAGCGACTGGATGTACCCGATCGAGAACGCACGCGCCCTGTGGCCGTAGCCTGAATCGCCGGCGACGATCGGCGCGTGGTCGTCCATGAAGAAGCCGTCGAACCCGTTCTCGGCGTAGATGCGCATCGCCCGGTACATGTCGACGTAGCCGGTGTTGATGAACTCTTCGTGGAACTTCGGCACGGTGCCGGACACGTTGCGGAAGTGGACGTACGCGACCCGCTTTCGCTTCACCAGGTACTCGATCATGTTATAGATCGAGTTCTCGCCATCGCCGTCCGCGCCCTCCATCTGCGAGAACGATCCCTGGCAGAGCAGGACCGAGTTCGCAGGGCTGTCGACGATGTCGATCAGCCGCTTGTAGCCCTCGAAGTTGTGGACGAGCTGGGGCACGCCCGCGATGGTTGGCATCGGCGGATCGACCGGGTGGATGCCTATACGTACACCGTTCTCCTCCGCGACCGGCGTGATCGTCTTCACCCAGGTCTCAAGGCACTCCCATGCCCGGTCGAGGGTCAGCTCCCATTCGAGAATATTCGGCCAGTCCTCTTTCGCCGCGTCGTAGGCGGTGCCGCTGGCTCCTGCGCGGATCTCCTCGAAGCCGGTGCGGTAGTAGCGCGGGTAGCGCCAGCTCATCGTGTAGATCGGGATGCCGGCGCGGCCGATGTTGCGGATGGTGTGGACCATGTTTTCGAGCTGCTCATCGAATCGCGGTCCGCCGGCGATGATGTGATGCCGCATGTCGATGGGCGTGTTCTCGATCGCCGTGAGCGTGAGGCCGTACTCCTCGACCTGGTTCTTCAGAGCGACGAGGTCGACCAGCTCCCACCTGCCGTTCTTCACCGGGACGGGCGGCGTGTTGATAACGACGTCCTGGATGCCGAGCTGCGCGGCGAAGCGCAGGAACTCACCGTCAGCTGCGCCGCCCTTGCCGAGGCCGATTCTCATTTTTCTTCGCCTTTCAACTCAATGGTCCTGCGTATTGTCGGTCGCCGGTTGTTAGTCCACAGATTTCGTGTACCGGACTTCCATGCCAACAACCTTCATTCGCACCTTCTGCTCAAAACGCCAGCCCCGCTTCTCGTAGAACGCCCGGGCCTTGCGATTGTTCTCAAGGACCTGCAAGGCGAGCTTTCTGAAGCCGTGTCCCTTCAGCAGCTCCACCGCACGGTCCACCAACGCCGTGCCGACGCCCCGGTTCCACCAGGCCGGATCAACATAGACCCGCTGCAGATATCCGGTATCCGCCTTTCCAAGCTCACTGTCGTCACCGCAGATGCAGGTGCCGACAACGGTGCTACCTGCGACAGCCTTCAGCAATGTGTCCCTCGGACCGAAGCCCTCGAACGTCTCTCGAAACTCCTTCTCAACCTTCTCCGGCGCCACGTGCTCCGGGTCGAAAACGCCCGGCGGCAACACGTCCCGGTAAGCGGCGAGGACAGCCTTCGAGTGAACCTCGGCCACCGCCCGGAGATCCGCCTCTGTCGCAACCTCGATGCGGAACTCCGACGGTTCACCGCCATCACCCGACCGGTCCGCCATACTCGACTTCCTTTGTCACGCTCTCGATCAGACCCTGGATGTAGCCCTGCGCGAAGAGCCGTGAGCGATACCCGCCCGTGTTCCCCGGGAAGTCATCATCGTCAGTCATGACCGGGCAATGGTCGTCCATGAAGGTGCCCTTGTATCCCGCGTCACGGTAGATGCGCATCACCTTCTTCATGTCGACGTAACCGGTATTCACGAACTCTTCGTTGAACTTCGGGACCTTTGCGCTCACGTTGCGGAAGTGGACGTACAGGATCTTGTTCCGGCGGGCGAAGTGATCCACCATCTCGTAGATGTCGTCTCTCATTTCTGAGAATGTGCCCTGGCAGAACTCGATCGCGTTGTGGTCCGACGGATAAATGTCCATCAGCCGCTTGTAGGCGTCGAAGCTCCTGAACAGGCCGGGCACGCCGCCGCGGCGCTCCATCGGCGGGTCATCCGGGTGAATGCCGCACCGAATCCCTTCCTCCTCTGCAACCGGAGTTATGGCCTTGATCCAGTACTCCAGGTTCCGCCACATCTCCTCCTCGTCTTTTTCCTCGCCGTAGAAGGGTGGCTCATCAGCCGCCAGAGCGTGGTCGTAGGCGGTGCCATACGCGCCGCCGCGGACCCTGACGGGGTCGGTGCGCCAGACCGAAACCGGCATCCACTGGTATCCCCAGATTCGGATGCCGGCGCGCGCCATAGCCCGAACCTCCTCGATGATCGACTCGATCAACTCATCACGACGCGGCCCGCCGAAGATGATGTCGGAATACTCCGGCCGCAGCGAAAACCCGCCCTCAACGCCTTCGATGTTGAGTCCGAACGACTTGACCCGTCGCACGAGCTGGCGATAGTCCCAGAAGCCCGGGCGCTGGCCCTCGTGAAGCGGGGTTGTCGTACCCGGGATCACGTTCGAACCCGGTCCCGTATAGACGATGATGTCTTTGACGCCGAACTGGGCAGAGGTGCGCAGCACCTCATCAGTGCAGTTGCTTATGGCCCACGCCTGTCTCATCGTCGCGATCCAACCGATCCGCCATACTCGACTTCCTTTGTCACGCTCTCGATCAGGCCCTGGATGTAGCCCTGCGCGAAGAGCCGTGAGCGGTAGCCGCCGAGGTTCCCGGGGAACTCGGCATCGTTCAGCATGATTGGGCAGTGGTCGTCGATGAACGTGCCCTTGTAACCGGCATCACGGTACGTCCGCATCGCCCGTTTCATATCCACGTAGCCGTTGTTGATGAACTCCTCGTTGAACTTCGGCGCCTTGCCGGTGACGTTGCGGAAGTGGACGTACAGCACCTTGTTGCGTGATGCGAAGTACTCGATCATCTCGTAGATGTCTTCGCCGGGCATCTCTGAGAAGGTGCCCTGGCAGAACTCGATGGCGTTGTAGTCGGAAGGCACTATCTCGACCAGGCGCTTGAATGCATCGAAGCTGCGGAACAGGCCGGGGACTCCCGCTCGCTGCGGCACTGGCGGGTCTTCCGGGTGTATGCCACAGCGGATCCCGACCTTTTCGGCCACGGGAGTCACCGCTTTGATCCAGTACTCGAGCGCTGCCCACATCGAGTCCTCATCGACCTCGCGACCGAACGTGAGCGGCCTACGCTCCTGCTCCCAGTCCCAGTCGTACCCGGTGGCGAGTGCGCCGCCGCGAATGTAGGTCGGATAGGCGCGGCCCCATGAGTTGGGCATCCAGTTGTAGCCCCAGATAGGGATGCCGGCGTTGCCCATGTCGTGCACTTCGGCGAGCAGTTCCTCGATCAGCTCATCCTGCTTCGGCCCGCCGAAGATGACGTCGTCGTACTTGCGGTGGGGCGAGAAGCCGCCTTCGATGGCGACCAGCTTCAGCCCGAACGACTCGATGCGCATACGCAGCGCGACGTAGTCCGAGTAACTCTGGCGCTGGCCGTCGCGGCCAGGACTGCCGGGCCCCGAGTAGACGACGATGTTGTTTATCCCGAACTGCGCGGCGGTCTGGAGGACCTCGTCGGTCGGCGTGGAGATTGCTAAGGCCGGTTCCATCGTCTACTCCTGGAACTTGGCCGGCGTCAGGAGTTCCATGAACTCGATGCGCTGGCTTTCTATGAGCTTCCGCACCTCGGCGCCCAGCTCCAGCGCGGCCTTCGGCAGCTCATGGCCCTCGCGCGTCGGAGTTTCCAGCCGCTCGTCCGTCCACTCGAGACAGACGACGTCCTGCTCGCCGGGCATCGTGTATCCGTTGTATGAGACACGGAACTCGCTTCGCTGCCCGGCGTCCCGGTACGCGGCAGCCTGCCTGTGAACGAGCGTTGCGACCCGGCGCGCTTCGCCCGGCTTCGTCTTGTACCAGCGTCTTACGACGTACATCTACGGCTCCGTGGTTTCGCCCTCTGGTGGAGCCGGAATCGTAACAGCAGGTGAGGTCAGCGGCGACTCGCTCCGGCCGACCTTCGACGCCGGTAAGTTGTCCGCCGCTCCAGCACAACGCCTTCGAGCACGACCTCGGAGATCGGGCGGTCGCCGTCGTTGTTTTCAAGGCGTGCAGAGTTGCGCCGCTGCCGGAAATAGGCGAAGTAGAGAGCATCGTCGACCGAGAACGCGACGATGTCGCCCGACTCCGGCTTGACCTGGCGCGCCACGAGCACGATGTCGCCGGAGTGAAGCTCAGGCTCCATGCAGTCGCCTTCCACGACGACCGCAGCGTGCTCTCCGTCGGCGAACGCCTCGGCTTCCCAGAGATCTTCGCCCAGGTAGACGCCGCCGGGTCCGGCGTGCCCTCGATAGCGGGCGACCCTGCGCAACCCCAGCGACTCGGGCAGGGTGTAGGTCGAGGTCGCAGTGGCGTGTGCGGTTTCGGCGTCGTCGTCGAGCCAGTGAATCGGCTGGCCGACGTCCTCAGCGAGGTCCGAGAGCGGCACGCCAAGCACCGCGGCGATCTGCTCAGCGACGTCCTTCCAGACCGTCTTCAGGTCGTCGTGCTCCAGCTTGTGGACCCAGCCGGTCGTCTTGCGAGGATCGAGAGCGGCGCCGAGCCTGCCCTGCGAGAACCGCGGGTAGACGCGGTCCCTTATCTCGGCGATGCGTGGTCCCTTAACGGGGAAAGGCTCGGGCATCGGAGGCTCCAGGCTCCATCAGCGACAGGCGCTTGACTGGTAGTGAAATTGATTCTACTATGGTGAAAGTGATTATACCACTATGCCTGGTCGCTTGCAGCAAGACACAGGTGATGAAGCGACGATCCTGACCGTTTAGCGTGGGTTGTCAGTGACGTTGCTGCGATGAGTTCTCTTCTCTGATGTGGGGTCAGCGGTCCGTTCGGTCGGGCCGGTAAACGGTTGTGTCGTGTGGTGAGGTGTTCGGCTTGACCAGGGCCGCTGGCCCCCTGTGGCGGATGTGTGGAGGTGGTGATGGAGAGCGCGGCTATCGACTCGCCTCAGCCAGGCTTCGGCACCGATAGCGGTGCTTCGTTCGAGCATGTCGAACTGTGTCCGCTGGGTGGCGGCGCCACGCGATGGTACGTGTGCATGCGCCATCCCGAGGGTCTCGTGTTCCAGGCGGGAAGCGGCAGGCTCGATTCGGTCGCGAACTCATGCCCTGTGTGCGGCGCACTGTCGCCGGGCTTCACCGGCTGCGCCTGCGAGTACTCGCGACATCCGCTTGACCGGGCCAGTCGTCCCGGTCGCCGAATTCGCCGACGAGTTTTCACCGAGCAGTCGTAAGCGCGCCTGCTGGTGCGGCGCGGTCCCTGGTTTACGGTCCGATGAGTGGCGGTGTGGAGGTGTGTATGCCGGCGGGGGAAGTGTTCGTAGATATCTACGCAGATCACGGGTGCAGCTATGCACCGTCCTGCCTGACCTGCCCGTTCGAAGTGTGCAGGTATGACCGAGGCTTTGCAGGCAATCGCGTCTCAAAGGCGATGAGCCGCGTCGACCGCGACCGGCAGATCACGATGATGCGCGCCCGAGGGATGCAGATCGAGGAGATCGCTGAGGTGTTCGGAGTGTCCGGCCGCACAGTTGCACGGATTCTGAGCCGGAAGGGCCCGAGTAACTCGGACTTCCAGATCGTCCAGCAGTACGACGAGGAGGCCGAAACGGCAGCCGTCGCCCGTGCCAACGACAGGGAGGCGACGCTGAAGGCGATAGGTGTCAAGCTCCGACGGCCGCTGCCACCGCTAAGGCCGGGTGTGACATCCGTGCGCTCCGTCTATCCATCCGCGATCTGAGCCTGTCTACTCCGCAGCGTCAGACGAACCGCCGCTCTCGACCTCGGCCTTGAGCCCCTCGACGAACTTCACGAACGACGGGTGAAGGTCAGGGATCATGCGGCCGATCAGCGGCGAGAGCACACCGCTGAACACCTCCTGCAGCTTGAAGTGAACGGAGCCTTCACCTGGCGTCAGCTCGAAGGTGCGCACGCCCTTGAACAGACCCATCGGCATGCCACTGGTCCAGGTCATACGGCTGTTCGACTCCAACTCCGCCACCTTCACCTTGAACGCACGCTTCGAAAGCGTCGTGTGAAGCACCAGCTGCTCGTTCAGGCCGATCGTCCCCTCGATGCTGTTCATGTTGGGGTCCCAGTCTGGGTACGCAGCTGCATTCGTCAGCACCGCCCAGACGGCCTCGGGTGTCGCATCGATGGTGGTCTCGGCGGAAAACTGTTTCATGTGGTCGTGTCCCTTTGTGCCAGTGCTGCGGCCGCGACGCCGCAGCATGTGGTCGAGCGATGTCCGGCAGTCTAGCCTACCGGCGCTGATTCGATCGCTTTCGAAGCAGGCTGCCTGCTCCGCGATTCAGTTACTTCGACGAGCCGGGCGTAGACTTTTCGACATTTCGCCCGCTACCTGTCTGCCGGAGGACATATGAGCACCGAGTATTCCATTGGCGACTACGTCGTTTCCGTTGTCGACGACCACATCGGCACGCCGCGGATCAAGGAAGTCGTGTTCCCCGATGTCGAGCCGGCAGACTGGGAGCCGTACCGGGACATCGCGTTGAACGCGAGGGGAGAGTTCCAGGCGCAGTGGCGAGGGCACCTGGTCCGCCGGCGGGACGGCACGGGCCCGAACATCCTGGTCGACACAGGGATGGGGCCAGGTCCACATGAGCACACAGGTGAAAACGGCGAGCTCATCGAAAACCTCGGCAAGCTTGGCCTGTCACCGGCAGATGTGGACATCGTGGTCACAACGCACTGTCATGGAGACCACATCGGCTGGAACGTGGCCCGAGATGGTGACGAGCCGCGAGCGACCTTTCCTTCTGCTCGGTACCACATCGCAGCCAACGACTGGGACCACTACTCGGACCCACGCAACCCGAACGAGCCCT
>JANQEF010000095.1 GCA_028278465.1 Dehalococcoidia bacterium
CAGCCACCTCAGCCCGAGGCCCGGCACGCCGACCACTTTCACCTTTTCGCTGAGGCTGTAGTGGTCTGTGACTGACGCCTCGTGGTCCTGGCCGCGCACCTGCTGGTGCAAGAGCGTCACGTCTGCTCCCACTCGCGCCAGCGCGTCGCAGCTGCGCGCCACGAGCACGCCGTGCGCCCTCGACGTCGGCAGGCGGGAATCTGTGATGAAGACGACTTTCATATTGCGCTCGGCGAGTCCGTTCGAGTGTAAGCAACCGGCTGTCCGGCGATCTGGCGAAGCCGGCACCTGTTAACGGGAATCGCACTCTTCGAGACCGGCACAAGCGCCTCGCTCCCGAAGGCACTGTTCGCCGAACGACGCACGCGCTCCCGCAAGGACGCGATCACGGGCGAAGCTATGATTAGCTTCCGAACGACCATCCCCACGCGGAGCCGCCGTCTCCTTGCTCGAACCCAGTTTCACGGACAGCCCATGAGCGACGAAGCTTCGCCAGCGCCCGCCAGCGCGGCACGTCCCACCGCCGAAGACCCGCGCCCGCTGATTTCCGTATTGATCGCCTCTCGCAACCGGCCGGGCGAGCTTGCGAAGGCCATCCAAAGCGTCCTCGACCAGGACTATGCATCGCCATTCGAAATCGTGGTCCTGGATGACGATTCAGATACGCCACTCGAACAGCAGATCGCTTCCGAACTGCCGTCAAACCGGGTCCAGTGGCTGAGGAGCGACTCGCCATCCGGCGTCTCCGGCGCCAGGAACCGGCTGGTCGGGAGCGCTAGCGGTGAGCTGCTGGTGTTCCTTGACGACGACGCCTGGTTTGTCGGGACCGACGAGCTTCAGAAGATCGAGAGAACCTTCGACTCGCAACCTGAACTTGGCGTCCTGGCGTTCAAAATTCACCTCGGCGAAGTCGGCTCAAGTGAGCTGCAGGTCCCGTTCACAAGGCGTGCTCTCAAGGCTGACCCGCAGCTTGCCGACCGGGCACGGCAGGTCAGCTACTTCGTGGGCGCAGGCCACGTCATCAGACGACAGGTGTTCGAGCGCTGCGGGCCGTACCCGGAGGAGTTCGTATACGGCCATGAAGAGCTGGACCTCTCGTACCGCGCCATAGATAGCGGCTTCACGCTGCTCTACGACCCATCGATCGAGATCGTCCACGCCCCGGCCGCGTCACAGGTCGCAGGTGGCGGCAAGAAACGTTTCGAGTCGTACTACGTGACGCGCAACAGGCTCTGGCTGGCACACCGCAACCTGCCGTGGCGCTACGCCGTCGTCTATTCGCTGGCGTGGTCTGGCTACTACCTCTTGCAATCGCTGCGGCACCGGCAGCTGCGGAGCTGGCTCGCCGCCATCAGGGACGGCATCTTCAGGCGGAACCGGTCGGAGAGGCGGCCGATCTCGAAGCAGGCCCGTGACTATCTCGCACGCAACCACGGCAGGCTGTGGAGATGACCACTCCTTCCGAAGCAGCCTCGCTGGTCACGGTGGCGATACCGGCGCTCAACGAAGAGCGCTACCTGAGCGCCTGCCTGGAGTCACTGGCGGCGGGCGACTACCCGGCCGACATGCTTGAAGTCCTGGTGCTCGATGGCGGCAGCACCGATGCATCGGTGGAGATCGCTGAGAGCTGGAAGGACAGGTTGCCGGGGCTACGCGTCGTCGAAAACCCGGCGAAGATCCAGGCCGCGGCGCTGAACATAGCGCTGAAGCAGGCTAAAGGCGACTACTTCGTCCGGCTCGATGCGCACAGCACCTACCGGCCAGACTACGTCTCGACCTGTGTGGCGGCGCTGGCCGAAGACAGGGCCGAAAACGTCGGCGGCATCCAGTGGCCTGTCGGCAAGACGCTCATCCAGCGGATCATTGCGCTCACGCTTCGGTCGCCGTTCTCGATGGGGCCGTCGGCGCACCGCCACAGCCGTTCGGCGCAGTACGCCGAGAGCGTCTACCTCGGCGCATGGAAGACGCAGACGTTGCGAGACCTTGGTGGCTTCGACGAATCGCTGAAGGTGGCCGAGGACTACGAGCTGAACATCCGGCTTCGGCGGTCGGACGGACGGGTGCTTGTCGATCCAGCGCTCCGATGCCCCTATCAGGTGCGTCCGGGTTTGCGGTCGCTGGCGAAGCAGTACTTCAGGTACGGGCTGTGGCGGACGCGCATCCTGCGACGCGATCCGCGATCGATGAGGCCAAGGCAATCGGCGCCCGGGCTGCTGCTCCTCGGGCTGCTCGGATCGCTGGTGCTTGTGCCGTTCCTGTGGCAGGTCGCGGTTATCGTGCCGCTCCTGTACGCGCTGCCCCTGCTCATCGCCGTAGCCGCTCTGACAGTGAGCGAGAGGAACGTGATGGCGCTCACCGGTGTGATCGTCTTTCCCGTGATCCACCTGGGCTACGGCGCAGGCTTCCTGTGGGGACTGATGGCAGGAGGTGTGCTGCCGCGACTGCCTGATGACGTGGCCGAGTGACGCCGTGCCTCCGCCTACTCGTCCGCCACAATCTCAACCCGCAACGTCTCGTCAGTCAGCAGGTCGAACACGAACCTGAGCCTTCCGTCGTCTATCGCCTCGGGAGTGTGGCTCATCGAGCCCGGCGCGTGGCCGTCAGGCAGCAGCAGTTCCACTGCGGTGCTCCGTCCCCGCGCTCCCGGCTGGGCCACTAGCGCCAGTTCGTACTCGAAACCGGCGTCAGTCGCCCTCACGACAGAAGCAGGCAGTTCGAGACCGAACGTGAACTTCACCGAGTCGCCGGGCGCGACAGCCACCAGACCGGACAGGTTGTCGCCGTACTGGTCAAACCGGTGCGAGAAGGTCGACGTGCCCGGCTCCTGCCTGTCCTCACGGTCGGGCACGCTGTTCGCAGGAAGCGGCAACTCGGGCGAATCCGTGACCGTAACGCCGTTGGCGACGTATGCACGGAAGTAGTTCCAGTAACAGGAGCTTCGTGAGACGGAATAGATCGCAACATCGGCGCCCGGCGGGCTGTGCGAATCGCAACTGCGGCCGATCTCAGATCCGGTGTTGCGGTAGCTCAGCGTCAGCTCGCTGGTCGGTCGGTTGGGTTCGGTCAGATCAACGCTGTACGCCGCGCTCCGCTCGATGCTGCGGTCAGACTTGGACCAGCCGACGTTCGAGTCGACCACCGCGATCCTGTCCGCGCCATTCACCGGGAAGCTGCCGGAAAGCTGCAGTTCCTCGATCACCCGCTGGTCCGCATCATCGGCGCTGAACAGCATCAGGTCCTTCTGAACCACGATCTCGTTGATCGCGCGGATCAGCTCGAACTGCGGATCGGCGAAGGCCGAGCCATCGAGAGACTCGAGCAGGCTGTCGAATAGCTGCTCCAGGAACATCGTGCCCTCGACGTCCGTGCCCTGCTCGATCAGGTCAAGCGTCTCGCCGGGTGAAACGAACTCACCATCGACCTCTACTCCGCCGATGGCCTCGACCAGCCTGATGATCGCCCACTGCGTCACGCCGATCACGCCATCAACCGTCTCGCCGCGGTGCAGCTCGTGGAGATCGAGAGCGAGACGCGCCACCGAACCGAAGTCAGGGTCCCAGCCGACATCCCGCAGGTAGAGACTGCCGGTATTCATGTAGAAGCTGAGCGGCTCGGGCGGCGGCGGTGATTGCGACAGGAGGTCCCGGTTCTCGAACAGCAGTATCGGGATGAAGGTGGTGTCGGTCAGCGCACCGTCCTCGAACGTCAGCGTCCAGGCGCTCGACGTGAAGCCGCCTGCTGCCCGCAATTCGTCCGAGGTCTGGCCAAGCACGAGGTACCTCGTTGGCGCGCCGTTGCCAGTCAGGCTCAGGAGCAGCTCCGGACCTTCGACGATGAGGTCCCCGGCATCTACCAGCTCTCCGGCCCTGTCGATAAGCGGTCCTGCGAGGCCGTCAGGCAGGAAGTCTGCGTCGCCCGAGTCGACGGTGCTGCGAAGCCGCTCCAGCGCCGCAGAGCTGAGAGCGACGGCGGCCGAGAGACGAGGCTGCTCCCGGACCAGCGGCTCGAGCGCTCCCAGCAGCCGATCGCCGTCAGACAGCAACGGACCGTCCGAATCCGCCAGAATGTCCGCCGAATTCCCGACCACCTCCACGATCGTGGCGAGCCCTTCCGAGAGGTCTGCGATCGCTGCGACCGAGGTCGCGAGCGTGGCGGCGAACCGGGCCAGATCGGTTCCGGCGATGGCTTCGCTCGCCATCTGCTCCAGCCGCGCCGTGGAAGGCGTTGCGGCGCGGGCGGTTGCGGCGAGTTCGTCGATCTTCGCTGACATCGCCTGCAGGTCCGGCGTGGCCGCCGATCCTTCCAGCAACTCGGCGATCTCCAGTCCTGCGGTCAGCACGTCGCGAGCGTCCGAAAGCGCTGCCGGAGTAGCGGCGAGCAGGTCGCTGAACTTAAGCAGCCTCTCTTCCAGCGCACCGACTCGCTTCGCACGCCGTTCGAAGATTGGAAGCAGCGAGATGCCGTCCATCGCCGCCTCCGCCTCCGTGACGCGGATCATCCGCCCGGCGGCCTCCGAAGCGGAACGCACCAGGCTGTCGATGCCAAAGCGGCTGCCTGTGATCTGGCCGCTGTCGATCAGTTCCCGCAGTGCGGC
>JANQEF010000130.1 GCA_028278465.1 Dehalococcoidia bacterium
TGGCGCTCGGGCTGCGCCACGAGAACATCTCGTCGATGTCGGAGAGGTTTGCGATACGCTCGATCTCTTCCCGGGACAGGCGGTCCTTGAAGAAGTCGCGTTCATCGGCTTCATCGACGGCTTGCGAGAGGAACCCTCTCGCTTTGCGGCAGGTGTCTCAGCTGGTGTAGTGATAAAAAGCTGGCCTGTTTGCCATATGTGATCTTTCTGTAATGTTTGGTGCTGTACGCTTGCCGGGAGTTTAGAGTAGGCGCCCAACGACAGCCACACGAAGCCATGGCTACCAGCGGAAACGACTCCATAGAAGCTACTGCCGAGGACTCCGCGGCCGAGGCTTCACGCCCGCAACAGTCTGCTCACCGCGGCATCTTCCGCTCCATGGCCGCCGAGCATCGACGCGGGCCGCGCAGCCTGGTGAACCTCAGCATCTACGCAGCCGGTCTTTCCGGACTCTGGACCGCGCTCGGCACGCCGATACTGCCGATCAAGGTCGAGGAGATCCTCGCAGGCACAGGGACTTCGTTGTTGTGGTTCGACTTCGATGGCGACGACAAGAACGGCGCGCTCGGCATCGTGTCGCTGGTCGGGCTCGGCATCGCGGCGCTCACGCAGCCGGTTGCCGGAGTGCTCAGCGACCGCAGGGCCGGTCCGAAGAAGCGAATGCCGTTCCTGATGATCGGCGCGGCAGGGATGGCGGCGGCCGTGCTGTTCATGGGCGTTGTCGGCACGCTGCTCGCGCTGATCCTGCTGAACATGCTCGTGCAGGGCATGGGCAACTTCGGCCAGGGCGCGGCGAACGGCCTGATCGCCGACCATGTGCCGCGCGGCCAGAAAGGCTCGGCAGCCGGTGCGCTGAACCTGTCTCGGGTTGTCGGCGCAGGCGTGATAACGGCGATCGTGCTGGCGATGATGAGCCAGTACGACGCCGAGACTGCGACCGGCTGGCTGACGGCTTCGCTGATACTGCTAGCGACGGCGGCGATCGCATCGACTCTCTGGACCGTGACCTCGATCTGGCGGAATGGCAGACAGTCCGACTTCGTTTCGGAACCTGAACCGGAAACGCAGCCGGAGAAGGTCGAAGAGGAGCATGCGCTCCCGCACGACAACTACCTGCGGTTTTTGGTGGCTCTGACGGTTGTCATCACCGGCTTCTCGGCCCTGCAGCTCTACTCCTTCTTCTACCTTGAAGACGTCGTGGGGCTGGAGAACCCGGCGCAGGGCGGCCTCGTGATCCTGATCGCCATATCGATCGCCACCGGGCTGAGCGTGATGCCGGCGGGGCGTTTGGCAGACCGTGTTGGACGCGACCCGATGCTGGTGTTCGCAGGCGTGCTGGGCGTGGTCGCTGCGGTAGTCCTGATCTTCGCCGGTTCGCTGATCGTGGTGGCGCTTGTGGGCGCGATGATGGGCGTCGTCATCGGCATCTTCCTGACCGTGAGCTGGGCGCTGGCAAACGATCTTGTCTCTCGCCGGCATGCCGCACGAGACCTCGGATTCGCCAGCGTGGCGGTGCTGATCGGCTCGGCAACGTCACGCATCTCAGGACTGGCCGTGGACAGGCTGAACGAAGTGCAGGACGCTCTCGGCTACCAGGTGGTGCTGGGAGGTGTCGCAGTCTGTTTCGTGCTAACCGTGGCGCTGATGACACGCCTCGACCGCGGCCGCTCGGTCGGGTCGCACGACCCGCTGCCGAACCAGCCGCAGGCCCGCTGAGCGCCGAATTACCTGCTGAGCGGCAATCTGCGGCCTATATAATTCCGTTGCCCGGAATACACGAGGTAGCGCCGTACGTTAGCGCCACCGAGACGACAGCAGGAGCTAACTTTCTCGAAGATGACAACTGCTGAACATGTCACAAGCAAGACGGTTGATGTCTACCTCGCCAGCCCGCGCGGCTTCTGCGCCGGTGTCGTGCTGGCGGTCGACATCGTCGAGCTGGCGCTCGAAAAGTACGGCGCACCGGTCTATGTAAAACATCAAATCGTTCACAACCCGATCGTTGTGGCTGAGACCGAGCGCAAGGGAGCGATCACCGTTGAGCAGGTGACCGAGGTTCCCGAAGGCTCGGTCGTCGTCTTCTCCGCTCACGGCTCGCCGCCTTCCGACTACGAAGAGGCGGAGCGGCGCAACCTGACCGTGATCGACGCCACATGCCCGCTTGTGAAGCGCGTGCATAACGAGGCCAAGAAGTACGCACGCGAGGGCAAGAAGATCATCCTCGTCGGCCACCGCGGCCACCAGGAGGTGATCGGCTCGACCGGCCAGACCGACATGACGCTGATCGATGAGCGGGAAGGCATCGATGTGCCGGAGTTCGAGAACGATCCCGAAGTCGCCGTCCTGACGCAGACCACGCTTTCGGTGCGTGACACCGCGGCGGCGATCGACAAGATCACTGACAAGTACCCGAACGCCATGGTGCGCAATGACATCTGCTACGCCACGACGAACCGCCAGCAGGCCGCCAGCCAGCTCGCCGAGGTCGTCGAGCTGGTGCTGGTGATCGGCGCCCAGAACAGCTCTAACTGCAACCGGCTCAAGGAGGTCGCGGAGTCGTATGGCGTCGAGTCGTACCTGATCAACGGACCGAAAGAGCTTGAGAAGTCGTGGTTCAAAGGGATCACGAGGGTCGGCATCACGTCCGGCGCATCCACACCGGAGTCCAGCGTTGCCGCGGTCATCAAGGCGATCGACCCGAAGAACGTGATCCACATCGGACAGGGCGACGAGAACATCACGTTCCGGCTGCCGAAGGAGCTGGAGTCGGCGCAGGAGCGGTCCGGCGTCCACACCGGTGCTCGCAGGTGATCGACGCCTGCAGGAGACGGACGCAGTGAAGATCACCGCGGTCGAGTGTCTCGTCCTCGACGCCGAGTACCCGTACGCCATCATCCATACCGACGCCGGGATCACCGGCTTCGGCGAGTGCTTCCGACGCGGCTCGTATGTCTCGAAGGCTGCGATCGAGACGATCTTCACTCCCCTGCTGATCGGTCGCGACCCGTTTGACACTTCCGCGATCTGGGACGCAATGTTCCGCGCCGGCAACGTCGCCGGCCCTCCTGGCGCTCTTCAGACTGCGGCCGCGGGCGTAGACCTTGCGCTGTGGGACATCAAGGGCAAGGCGCTCGACGTCCCGCTGTACAAACTGCTCGGCGGCAAGAACCGCGACCGGATCAGGGTGTACGCGTCATCGCTGCAGCGCGACCTGGCGCCGGAGGTCGAGGCGCAGCGGGTCGCCGAGTTCCGGGACAAGGGATTCTCCGCGTACAAGATGCACTCGGCGGTCCCGGGCCGCATCGACGATCCGGCAGACACGACAGTCGAGAATGTGAAGGCGATCCGCAAGCTCGTGGGCGATGACATGGAGATCCTGGTCGATGTGAACGGCGCCTACTCCGTCCACCACGCCATTGAGATCGGCAAAGCGCTGGAGGATCTTGGCGTTTTCCACTTCGAGGAGCCGGTTCATGTCCGCGACCTCGATGGGCTCGCCGAACTTTCGGATGCTCTGGAGATCCCGATCGCGGCGGGTGAGAACGCCTTTACTCGCTGGGATTTCCAGGAGCTTGTCACCCGCGGCAAGCCCGACATCGTGCAGCCGGATGTTGTGAAGGCGGGCGGGATCACCGAGTTCCAGCAGATCACGGCGATTGTGAACGCTCACGGGCTGCCGATGACGATCCATAACACGCAGCCGTACGGATCGACGGCGGCGCACGTGCACCTGATCGCCGGCCGGACCGACTTCCCCTATGCGCAGGAGTACAACATCGAACATGTTGGCATCCGGGACGCCGGCTCGATACTGAAGGAGCCGTTCGAGGTGGAGGATGGCCACATTCGGGTGCCGGAAGGTCCCGGACTGGGGCTTGAATATGACCTCGACGTGATGCGGTCTCGTGATCGCGAGCCGTAGGCCAGCGCGTTTCGGCGTGATCGTGGCGGCCGCGGTTGCGGTTGTAGCCGTTGCCTGCTCTTCAGGTGAGGCGCAGACATCGCCGACTCCAGTGACGCCAACTGCGGGCACGACATCAACCGCAATCACGCCTTCCGCTACGCCGACTCTCCAGCCTTCTCCCGCGCCAACTCCTCGACCGACCTCCACTCCGGTCCCACAGTTCCCGCCAATCCAGTTCGTGGACAACACAGACTGCGCCGAGATCAGCCGAGCCCGGCTTCCGCTGGCCGACGTCACTGTCACCCAGGGCCAGCGCACGGTAATGCTCATCGCAGAGATTGCCAGTGAGCGCGAACAGCAGATCCAGGGATTGATGTGCCGTGAGACCGTTCCGGCCGGGACCGGCATGCTGTTCGTTTACGACGAGGAGCGGGAAGGCGGGTTCTGGATGTTCAACACCTACGCACCGCTCGACATCATCTACTTCGGCGCGGCAAGCGGCGCCGTCTCGCTCCGGCAGATGCAGCCGTGCCCGCGGATCGACGCGGAAGTCGATGAGGACTGGCGCAACCGGTGTTCCGTTGCCGCTTCCGGGTACCGGTCAGACACCGCGTACACCACAACGCTCGAGCTGCCGCTCGGATGGCTCGAATCGCAGGGCTTTGACACCGCTGATCCGTCGGGAATTGTCGTATCGTTTAGCGCAAGAGGATGATCTCTGCGTTCGGCCGCATCTCCCGCCGGCTCGCAACAACCGCATCCAACGGGAACAGTCATGAGTTACAGCCTGATACTGCTCCGCCACGGCGAGAGTGAATGGAACCTCGAAAACCGCTTTTCCGGCTGGAAGGACGTCGACCTCACCCCGGCAGGCGTCGCCGAGGCGAAGCGATCGGCGAAGCTGCTGGCTGAAGAGGGGCTAATCCCCGAGTTTGCTTTCACATCGGTGCTGAAACGCGCCATACGCACGCTTTGGCTCGTCCTGGACGAGATGGACCGCATGTGGATACCTGTCGAGAGGTCGTGGCACCTCAACGAACGCAGCTACGGCGCGCTGCAAGGGCTCAACAAGGCAGAGACCGCGGCGAAGCACGGCGACGAGCAGGTGCTGATCTGGCGACGAAGCTACGACATCCGGCCGCCTGCGCTCGAGCCTGACGATGAGCGCAACCCGCGGCACGACCCTCGATACGCCGACCTCTCAGACGACGAAGTGCCGCTGACGGAGTGCCTGAAGGACACCGTGGCACGCGTGCTTCCCTACTGGAACGACCGCATAGTGCCGCAGATCAGGACCGGCAGGCAGGTGATCGTTGCAGCGCACGGCAACAGCCTTCGTGCGCTGGTGAAACACCTCGATGGCATCTCGGACGAAGAGATCGTCGGGCTCAACATCCCGACCGGCGTCCCGCTCATCTACGAGCTGAACGAGGACATGACGCCGGCGGGGCACCGTTACCTCGGCAACCAGGACGAGATCAGGGCGGCGATGGAGGCGGTTGCCAGCCAGGGTCGGGCGCAGACCGGCTAAACGTACAGCCTGAACTACGATTCCGTGTAGAGGGCTTTTTCGCCGTCCGGTTGCTTTGCGTGCAGTCCCCCATACTCGCCAGTGTTCGGCCGCGCTAACTTTGTGTCTACACGGGGGACGTTGCCACCAGTACCACTGAGCAACTGCCCACAGAGCCACACGTGTCAGTGGGTGGGGTTGGGAGACACCGGGTCTGTGTGCAGGCAATTGCGGCTTACGCGCTCTGCACCGCTGAACGCCGCTGGAAAAAGGCTGGGAAACAGGCGCTTAGACGGATCGATATCCGCTAAGTCCCTCCGCACGAAATTGTGTATTGATTGACTTCGGCCACCGTGAGCCGCCGTCGAAACGAGATCGCGACGCCCACAGAGGCGAAACCAGACAAGCCCCGAATGACAGCTACCGCTGAACAGAACGACCGCGAAAAGTACGAGATCATCGGCCGGATTTCAGCCGGCCTTGCGCACGAGTTGAACGGTCCAATCGGCATCGCTCTAGGGTTCACCGAGCTTGCAAGAGAGGCCCTGGACGCGGGCGGCGACGGCCAGCCCCCGTCAAAGGTCTCCGAATATCTGAAGTTGATCGACAGCTCGATGCGCCGCGCTCGCGATCTCGCTCGCAACGTCTGGGATTTTGCGAAAGCCGAGCCCGGCAAGACCCGAGTATTTGACCTCACCGCCCTTGTGAGCCACGCCGCCGCACTGTCCGGTCCGGCGGTCAAGGTCGGCAGCATCGAGATCGCTCCCCGAGGCGAGAGCCAGGAAGTCTCTGTGCGCGCCGACAGCGCGCTGACGCTCCAGGGACTCGTCCAGGTAATGCTCTCCTCCGTCGAGTCGTTGCCGGAGGGCGGAACGGTGTACTGGGAGGTCCGTGCGGTTGAGGACGGTTCGGGAGGTGAGTTCATCCTCACGGCCGAGCCCTGGGGTGAGGTTTCTTCAAGCGAGTGGCCTGTCGAAGAGCAGGTCCGGTCGATGTTCGAGTCGCAGGGAGGTTCGCTGGACCCTGTGACGGGTGTGAGCATGAAGGGCGGAGGGTCGTCCGCCCTTGCGTGGATAGTTTCAGGCAGATTGCCGGCGGCGCCGAGCGCCGTTAACCGGGCCAGCTGAACTGGCCCCAGCTTCGGATAGACGTTCGGTCCAGTTGGACTATGGAGGCAGCTTTGACTACGGATTCGGTTGCGGTGAAGTCGATCAAGGTCCTCATGGTGGACGACCATGAGTTGATGCGGCAGGCGTACGGCATGCTGCTCAACACAGACCCTGACATTCAGATAGTGGGGTTTGCGGGTGACGGCCAGGAAGCCCTTGGCATGGTCGACCGGTTGAACCCGAACGTGGTGATCATGGACGGCCGCATGCCGCGGCTTGACGGTGTCAGCGCATCTCGCATCATCCGTGAGAAGCACCCGGACATGGCCATCGTCCTGCTCTCCGCGTTCGACGACGACGAGTTCGTACGCGAGTTCCTGAAGGGCGATGTGAAGGGCAAGGCGTACCTGCTCAAGCAGTCGCTCGAAAACCTGGCCGACCTGGTCCAGGCCGTCAAGGACGTTGCCGAGGGCAAGACGTACCTCGCAAGCGAGATCGTGGCGAAGCTGGCCCGCACCGAGAGCAAGGTGGAGAGCCAGTTCCTCTCCGAGCTGACGGAGCGAGAGCGCGAGGTCCTGGACTGCATGGCCCGCGGGCACTCGAACGCCGCCATCGCCGAGGACCTGTTCATTCAGCCTCGAACGGTTGAGCGCCACATCGGCTCGATCTTCGGCAAGATGCGTTTGCAACCGCAGCCAAAGGCGCACGCTCGCGTCCAGGCGGTGCTGGCGTTCCTGCACGACACTGGCAGGCTCAAGGAAGGGCCGCGGCCGGCGCCGAAGCAGGAGGAGCAGCCTGCTCCCAAGGCGGAGGACGCTGACCAGCCCGACTACCTGCGGCACGTCAAGGAGATGACGAAGAGCGCGTAGCTCCGTCAGCTTCCAGTCAGATCAAGAGCGCCCCGCAGGTTTGCGGGGCGTTTCGCGTCTTCCGATTCTCCGGCAACGTAGACTGTCCTCGCTACGACCTGCCAAGAGGGAGCATCTCAACTGCCCTTGAAGTTCATGAGGCGTCCCGAGGCGACGCTCGACCTGCAGCTCGACGCTGAAATGCTGGCGCCGGGCGAGGAATTGCGCGGGCGGGTGGACATCTCGTCGCGCAAGGGGTTCGATGTACGAGTCGGGCGTGTCACGCTCGAATGCATAGAGACGTTCTGGCGCCGAGAGTACGACCCCGGCACCAGGAGTCAGCGCAACAAGAAGAAGAAACAGCACCTGGTCGATCTGCGACACCGGTTCATGGTGGACGCGAAAATCCAGGGCGGCGTCCCCAGTTTCGAGGAGTTCGCGTTCACTCTTCCCGAAGACGCCCCGCTTTCTGTCGAAGGCAAGATCGCTAATGTCTCGTGGCGCGTGCGCGTCTCGTTCAATGTCTCTGGTATGAGGGACTTGCACATCGAGCATCCGGTCTTCGTGCGGTCCGGGGAATCGAAAGAGGACGCCGACCCAACGCACGATCACGACTCGGTACTGGCAACGGGCGGCAGCGACGAACACAAGCTCAGCCTCGAGATACCGCCGGGCGACTGGAAGCCGGGGGATTCGATCGCAGGCAGCCTCCGGCTGGACGTGGTCGAGGATTCCGACTCACCGGAAGTGCGGGTGGAGTTGGAGCGCTTCGAGGAGGCCGGAAGCAGAGACACCACGGTCACCGTCGACCAGGATGTGCTGGAGCGGGACGGGTCGTTTAGAGGCGGTCTTGGCCGGGAGTGGCGGTTCGCTCTCACCGTTCCGGAACAACTGGCGCCTTCAGTTCAGCAGAGCGAAACGCATGTCCGCTGGAAGGTGAAAGGGATCTTCAGCCGAACGCTGCGCAGGGATCAGTTCGTCGAACAGCACATCACCGTAGTCTGACGGCCGGTAACCGCAGCTCACCCGAACACACTGCTCGCCGGCCTACCAGGAGATCTCGCCGCCGTCGATCACCAGCTCGATGCCGGTCACCCAAGCCGCCTCGTCAGACGCCAGGTACAGCACGCCGTATGCGATGTCGTTCGGCTTGCCCAGCCGCCCGAGAGGCGTCATGTCCACGCGGTACTTGTGGATCGCCGGGTCCGAGTGGATGTCGGTAGTCATCGGTGTGTCTGTGAAGCCGGGATGGACCGAGTTGACCCGGATGTTGTCCTTCGCCAGCTGCACCGCGGCCGCCTTCGAGAAGGTGCGGGCGGCGCCCTTCGAGGCGTGATAGGCGGCGCCGGCCGGGCTGCCGACGATGCCGAAGATGGATGAGACGTTGACGACCGAGCCGCCGCCGCTTTTACGCATCGCCGAGACCGCCGTCTTGGTGCCGAGCATCACGCCTGTCGAGTTGACGGCGAACACGTCGTCCCAGTTCTCGACGATTGTGTCTTCGACCGGTGGACGGCCCTTCGCTCCCGACATCCCGGCGTTGTTCACCACGATGTCGAGCCTACCCCATAGCGACATCACCTCGTCGACCACCTCGTTCCAGTTCGGCTCACTGGTGGCGTCGAGGCGGCGGAAGATTGCAGCGTCGCCGAGCTCCTCTTCGAGCGCGGCGCCTTTCGTCTCGTCGATGTCGCCGATGACGACTCTTGCGCCGTGCTCCACAAAGAGCCTACTGCAGGCCTCACCGATTCCGGACGCGCCTCCGGTGACTATCGCCGTCTTGCCTTCGAGCCGTGGTCCTACCGCCATGTGCTGAGCCGCCTGTTATGAGTGCTGGAGTTGCTGTTGTGCGCCACTGCCCTGCTGCCGGTCGATGGCGTTTGGCGCATTTTGCACGAAAACAGGTTCGCACGCAGGCTAAGAGCCGGCCCCCTTGGGAGGGCCGGCTCCATCACAGTCCCTTGTAGTTGACGAACTGGCTCAGGATCTCGACCGTCTCCACCAGCGGCTCGGCATCCGCCATCACCTGCTCGATCGGCTTGTAAGCGCCCGGCGCCTCGTCAAGCAGCGCCTCGGCGTCCCGGTCCAGCCAGGCGCGATCGCCCATCTGCTCCTTGAACTCGGCCAGGTCAAGCTGCCGCTTCGCCGCGCCCCGACCCATCATCCGGCCGGCGCCGTGCGGCGCGGTCGAGTACGAGTCAGGGTTGGCCTTGCCACGCACGATGTACGTCGCAGCGCCCATCGAACCCGGGATCACACCCCAGTCGTCGGCGCCTGCGGCGATCGCTCCCTTGCGTGACAGCCACCTGTCGCCGTCCGGCGTCG
>JANQEF010000178.1 GCA_028278465.1 Dehalococcoidia bacterium
CGTTGAGGCCCTGTCGAAGCTGCCGCCCGCCTTCCCGCCCGGCGAGACGGTCACGGCCGGCAACGCGTCGAAGATCAGCGACGGCGCTGCGGCGACCATCATTGTCTCGGAACGCAAGGCGTCTGAGTCCGGCGTGAATGTGCTTGGCCGCATCTCCGGCTATGCCCACGCCGCCAACGACCCTGGCATGCTCTTCGACGCCCCAAGGCTCGCCGTTGCGAAGCTGCTCGAGCGCACCGGCGAATCGCTCGACGACTTCGATATGATCGAGGTCAACGAGGCGTATGCCGCCCAGGTGCTGGCGAACGGCGACGCGCTGCACTGGGACACCGAGCGGGTGAACACACGAGGCGGAGCGGTTGCGCTCGGTCACCCGATCGGCGCAAGCGGCGCCCGCATCCTCGTCACGCTGCTCCACGGCCTCAGGCGCACGGCCGGCCGCAAGGGACTCGCCGTCGTCTGCCACGGCGGCGGCGGCGCGGTAGCCATGAGCCTGGAAGCGGCCTGAGCCAGACTGGAGGCGCTGTTGAGTCCCGACACCGAACCAACCTCGGCCGATTCTGCCGACAACCCGGTTGGCGGCGCGCAGGGGCTTAGCGTGCTTGAGCGGCGTCGCATCGAAGCCGGCGTGCTCGGCCCGATGCTCAACGCATTTCGCGACCGATTCGGCGAGGAAGAGACGCGTGAGGCGGCGCGAGAGGTGATCACGGAGATCGCACGGGCGCAGGGCGCCGAGATGGCGAAGTTCCTTGGCGGTGATGACCTGGAGACCTTCGCCGCCAACAAGGACCCGTGGCGCAAGGGCGGAGCGCTGGACGTCGAGGAGCTCGAGCGAAACGGCGCTGCCTACTCGTTCAACGTGACTCGCTGCGGATACGCCGATATGTACCGGAAGATGGGCTACGGCGATCTTGGCGATATCTTCTCCTGCACCCGCGACTTCGAGTTTTCTAAAGGTTTCAACCCGAGAATTAAGCTGACACGCACGCAGACGATCATGCAGGGCGCCGCGTTCTGTGATTTCCGCTACACGCTGGAAGAGGAAGGCGCGGAGGACTGACCTGCGGATCGGCGCCGCACGAACCGGCATCACATCTGAAGCCCGGTTCGCTGGAGATCTTGATATGACGACGGAACAGGAAACGCAGCAGCAGGAGATGAGGTGCATCGAGGAAGGCACGGTCCTCGAACCCTCGAAGACGTCGGGCGAGCCATCGATGCGCTGTCCGGTGTGCAGCGGGGCGTGGCTGACCGACGAGGCGTTCCACGCAGTCGAGGACAAGTCGTTCCCGCCGGAGATGGTGAAGGGGCAGATGCGTTACGGCGAGCATCCGACGGACCACCCGTGCCCGCACTGCGGTGAGCACATGACGCGGTTCCGCTACCGCGGCCACGGGCTTGAGATCGAGGCGTGCCCGAACGGCGTCGGCTACTGGCTGGACCACGGCGAGGACCGCCACATCAAGGATGCACTGAAGGACCGGCGGCGAGGGCTGAGCAGGTCGGCAGGCGCACAACGTGACTGGCACAGGACCCGCAGGGGTGGCTCGGTGTCGATAATGGACCGGATCAAGTCGCTGTTTGGACGGTAGTTGGCGCCTGTTCCCTGAGCGAAGTCGAAAGGTCTCTTCTGCAGAGAACTCGTTCTGTCAGGACCGACTGTGCGTACGAGAGATCCTTCGACTCCGCTGCGCTTCGCTCAGGAAACACATCCTCCCTCCCAGCTTGGGAGGGAGTTAGAGGGAGGGTCGTCGGACGCCATCCTGAGCTAGCCTGCTCTGAGCGAAGTCGAAGAGAAGACGAGTCTTCGTCCCGGCTCTGCCGGGACCGGGCGCAGCAAGCGGCGCCCCTACCAACAGGCGTCACTCCATACTTGATCCAGAATCTCTCTGACATCGATGCGGCAAAGGTCAGATCCCTCGGCTTCGCTCGGGATGACATATCAGCAACTCGCCCATCAGACTCCCAACCGGTGCTATCACTTACCGTGCTTTCGCGCCGCACGGGTATCATGTACTCAGGCCATCATCGAGAGCGCCCGCACAGGCCTACGCAACGTCAACATGTTCGAAGCCAGCAACAGACGCGAAGCCAGCATCACACTCTGCCTCTTTCCGCACCTTGCAGAGTTCATTGCGGTCGACACCCGTAGCTCGCTGCCGGACGGCGCCGCCGTGCACATCATGGCCTTCGAAGACGTCTTCACCGAAGAGTTCCAGGCCAGCGTCGAAGCCGGCTTCTCAGCGCTCCTCCGCAAAGAAGGCGTCGGCCTAATAGAGATGATCGGTCTCCCGCAGGAGGTCGAGACACTCGTCCGCGCCGAGTCGATGAAGCGCATCATCAAGCGTCTTAACCACGCCGCAAACATCCAGTCGACAGACCTCGACGGCGGCATCGGCGTCCTATTCTTCGCCCGCGGCCTGCTGTCTATCGAAAAGGACCAGCTGGAAGCTGCGGTGGACGACCTTTTCGGCCACATGCTCACCGACTCGCAGATGTCGCGGCTCCAGAACGAGCTTGAGCGGCTGATCGACGAGGAACGGGCTGAGGACGACAAGATCAAGGAGCGCGAGCTGGCGCAGCTGATCACCGGCGAGCCCGGTTCTTTCGTGACGCTCTGGCAGAACGGCGGCGACCGCCAGCCGTAGCGGCATCAGCCCGGATCCCTCGCGGCGATATACTCTTTCGCCGTGGACGAGAACGCACAGAACGAGCCGTCTCTGCTCAGAGACCTGTTCAACAACCCGGAAGATGGCACCTTTCTTGCCTGGCTGGCCGACCGCGGTCTCTGGGCCATCCTAATCGCCGTCGGCGCGCTGATCACCTGGTACATCGTCCGCCGCTACATCCGCCGCCAGCTACTGTCCGCCATCCACAACGTCGAGGGCGACGATGGCGAGCTGACTGATCAGCAGATCGCGGTGCGCGGAGCCAACCGGCTGATCGCCACCGTCATCCCCGGAATCGTGATCGGGACCGCGGCCGTCATCGGCGCGATGGTCGTGCTCGGCAACGATGTAGATCCGGCGCTCGAATTCTTCTCGGATCTCGGCACAGACGCCGCCCGCTGGCTCTTCACCAGTGGCGTGCGCATCGTCGCCGTGCTGGTGCTCGGCTGGGTCGGCATCCGGCTCGCCAGGCGCTTCATACCTCCGCTCATGATGCGAGTGATACGCGACAGCCGGGATGCGGCGGATGCTGCTGAGGCTTCCCGCAAACGAGCTGAGACTCTGGGCGCCGTCTTCGTCGCAGCCGCCAACGTGATCATCGTCATCATCATGGTGTTCACGGTGCTGACCGAGATCGGTGTGCCGATCGGCCCGGTCTTGGGCGGCGTCGGCATCGCTGGCATCGCCGTAGGCTTCGGCGCTCAGCACCTCGTCAGAGACGTCATCACAGGCACGCTGATACTGCTCGAAAACCAGTACCGACAGGGCGACGTGGTGCAGATCGCCGGGATAGCCGGCATGGTCGAATCGATCAACCTGCGTCGCACAGTGCTGCGGGATCTCGACGGCAAGGTGCACACCATCCCGCACGGCGAAATCTCCACCACCAGCAACTTCACCAAGTACTGGTCGAGGATCGTTCTCGACGTTGGCGTGGCGTACAAGGAGAACATGGAGCGGGTGTTCCGCATCCTCAACGAGCTGGGCGAGGAGCTGGCGAACCACCCGGAGCTGGGGCTGAAGGTGATCGACCCGCCGAAGGTGTTGCGCCTGAACAACTTCGGCGCATCGGAGCTGACGATCCGCATGCTGGGCGTGTGCAAGCCGCTGACACAGTGGGAGCTGACCGGCTGGCTGCGGCTGCGGATCAAGGAGCGCTTTGACGAAGAGGGGATCGAGATACCGTTCCCGCACCAGACGGTCTACTGGGGCGTCGACCAGCCGCCCTTGGCTGCGGCGCGACCGGCGATCGCGGAGTCGGGGGGAGAGGCCGCCGGGGAGGTAGAGCCCGAGGTGGAGGATGAGGTCACGGCGGATGACTTCGCTGACCCGACCAAGCTGACTCCCGAGCAGCGGGAGGCGATGCTGGCGGAGATGGCGCTTGCGGCTCAGGCTGCGCAGGAGCAGCTACGGCGCGACCTGAATGCGGAGACGCGCCTGCCAAGCGAGCAGGATTAGTCGGATTCGGGCGGGTTGGTGGTGGTGACGGCCGTTTGGTCAGCGGCGATGTTGCGGAAACGTTAGGTCAGCGGCAGATCAGCATCGGCAGTTGCACGTCAGGTTGATTCCACTCTGTCCAGATCGAAGGCCTTGCCCGACTCTGCGGCGTCCAGGGCAACCGACTCCAGACGTGCGAACTGCGACTCCCGCTCCTCCTCAGGCATCTCGAACGACCGCAGCATCTCGCCTTTCATCGCCTCGACATCCGCCGGCGACACCTGCGCCGCGGCGTCACCGAACATCTCTGCCGCACTCGAAGTCTCCGAGACGATCAGTGTGCAGTTGCTCCGATTGATGAGCGGTGTCGAGAGCTGAGACGCGCAGGCGGCGTCTGCCAGCGGCGCCGACACCAGCGTGTCAGCGATCCGCATCGCCGCCAGCGCCATCGGATAGTTGCTCTCGATCACCAGCTCGACCGGCCTGCCTGCGCCAGAGCGACGCCGGCCGTTCACTTCCTTCGCGGCACGCCTGATGTCTTCCACGTAGCGGCGGTACTGCGACAGGTGCGGCGGTGGCGGCGCCAGCACCAGCAGGTACCTCGTCTCATCCGCAAGAGCTTTGTCCTCGTCGAGCAGGCTGCCGTAGGCGCGGATGCAGCGGACGATGTTCCTGTGCGGCTCGGCCCGCTCCGCAGTGACAAAGGTGTAGCGGTCGTCCTCCCGGAGCCGTTGCTCGACGGTTCGGGTCCTGTGCGAGTCGGCAGCCGTCATCACCGCTGCGTCGTCGATTGACGGCGGTACGACATTGATCCGAACCTCACGGCCTGACGACCCGACTACCCGACGGCCGTCGTCGTGGATCTCTGCGCCCGGCACGAACTCACGCACGCCTGCAAGGAAGCTGCGCCTGTCTCGCTCGGACGTAAGCGCAACGGTGTCGCACGCCAGCATGCTCTCGAAGATCCGGGTTCGCCAGGCCGAAGGCAGCATCGTCCAGTCGGCCGGACCCGGCCACGGAACGCCCGGCGCACATGTGATCTCGACGTCCGACAGCCGCTCCCTGACGAGGCCGCCGACAACGTGCATGTGGTAGTCGCGTAGCAGCACCGTCGGCTCGGCGTCCATACGTGCCGCCTGTGCCGCTACCTCGTCGGCGAACATGCGGCTGACGGCGACCATTCCCTGCTCCCAAGCCGTGTGCGCCTCGCGGTCGATGTTCGGCGTGTGCGTGAAGCCCCATGACCGATGGTGCAGGAACCACAGCAGCGGGTTGCAGATGACGTTGTAGTAACGGTGGAACGCCCGGCGGGACGGCGTGATGAAGCGCACCCCGACGCCGGCTGGCGCGCCGCGAGTGATCGGCTCTTCGCCTGCCTGTTCGGCAATGGCGCGGTCGGCCGGAGTCGCTGCGATCGAGATGAAGGTGACCTGTCCGTCGCCCGCTACCTGCTTGAGACCGCCGAACGAGCCGGAACTGGCTGAAACGGCGCCGCTTTCGTCTGTCGAGAACGAGACAGGCCCGCGGTTCGAGGCGATTATCAGGTGTCGTTTCACGGCGGCATCGGCGCACGAGGCGCTTCGCCCTCGCGCTGGTTCGCAACCCCGGACCGCCGTCGCGCTCCGAGGCTTTCTGATCTGCTCGACAATCGGCCGGCCCGGTCAGCAGGCCGATTGCGGGCACATCTTACTCCGAGATGGAGTGATACGTAGCTATCCGGGTGGCGGCCAGGCTCTTAGACCGACTTCAGCAGCCTCGCGCGCCGGTCGTCGGTCGTGAAGGAATGACGGATCGCAGACTCCGTGATCCGGCGCAGGTCGACCTCTGAAAGACCGAGCCTGTGAGCGATCTCGTACTCCTGCCCGATGCCGGTCTGGAAGTGGATCGGATCGTCGGTGTTTATGGACAGGTCGATGCTGTAGTCCAGGAGTCGCTTGATCGGGTGATCTTCGTAGGAATCGACCGCACCGAGTACGACGTTCGAGGTGATGCATATTTCGAGTGCAACGTCTCGTTTGACCACGGCCTCGACCAGGTCCGGGCGGTCCGCAACATGGACTCCGTGGCCGATCCTGGTCACTCCGGGCGCCGAGAGCGCTGCCGCGAGATTCGCCGTCGAGAACTCGCCCGCATGCACGGTGAGTCCCAGACCTGCCGAAGCCAGCCGATCGCACCAACCCCGAAGGTCGTTCCAGTCGGCCTCCTCGTTGTACGGATCAGGTATCAGGTCGACACCCGCAAGCCCTTCTGGAGCGACCTCGACGCACCGCT
>JANQEF010000179.1 GCA_028278465.1 Dehalococcoidia bacterium
GATGCGCAGGCGGAGGAGCGCTCGCTCTCTGGCTGAGCCACCGTGACACAGCGCAGGTGCACGCGAAGGCTGTGGACGCCCCTGAGGACCTCAAGTACACGGTCGTTTACGCCACGTCAGACAACTACTGGAAGATCTTCTCACTGGACAGGGCGCGCAAGCTGCTGGGTTACGAGCCGCAGGACGATGCCGGGCCGGAGCTTGACGCGAACGCTCAGATGGCTGAGCGCGACCGCACCGAGTACAAGGTCCACGAGGACTGAGCAGAGACTGCTCAGCTCCGGCCGCTAGCCGCTAGCTCGACTCCAGCGCGTTAGCCAGTCCCGTGCAGGTGTCGACGTTCAGCTCGCACAGGATGACCGTGTTGCCGATGACGGCGAACGCCTTGTACTTCGTCACTGCGGCTGAGCCTGCGCCGCGGTTGCTTGCGCCGACCTGTCCACCCTCGCGGAACTTCTGGTCGATAGCTGCAGAGGCAGATTCGACGCCCAACGTCTTCGCATCATCGTGCGAGTTGTAGAACCTGACCTCGATGTCCTTGCGGTCATAGAAGCCGTACCAGATGTCGGTCGCGCCCGGCACCGTGTCGGTCGGGAACTGCTTCGACTTCTTCCACCCGGCGGCAACGTAGTCGTCGAAGGTGAAGGTCTGATCGGCGTGAAGCGTGGTGGAGACGGACGAAAGATCATCGTCACCGCCGCCTGACGCAGCGGGCTCGGACCCGGAGTCCGAGCCGCATGCGATGCCGAGGGCGATGAGCACCAGCATGGCTGGCAGAAGAACGAAGCGAGCGGCGTGCCACGGCTTGGTTCCCGATGATCTGGCGAGTGAGATGTGCATTGTTGACTCCGAGGGCGCTGCGGCAGGCCGCCACGGTATCGAGGCGGGGTTCGCAGGCGAACTTCGGGCCTAAGCTAGCACATTCCGGCAGAGGCCATTAGCGGGCAGCGATCAGCTCCACCTTGCGCACGATCTCCTTCGTGGAGACGATGTGCTTCTGCAGCCCGAGCTCCTTCTCGCTCATCCCCATCGCCAGCCCAAGGAGCTGCGGCAGGTGGATGATCGGCAGGTCCGCCTTGTCGCCGCGGTTCTTCTTTCGCGCCTTCGGCTGGTATCCGTCCAGGTTCAGGTGGCACAGCGGGCATGGCGTAACCATGGCGTCCGCGCCGCCGTCCTTCGCAGCGCCGGTATGGTTCGACACCATGCGCAGCGAGTTCGCCTGGTTGATGAACAGGATCGGAAAGCCGCAGCAGGCTGTCTTGCCGGGGAAATCGAACACCTCGCCACCAACCGCCTCGATCACGGTCTCCAGCGACGTGTCGCGTCCCGGGTTGTCGGCGAAGCCCAGCGCATCGCTTGGCCGCACCATGTAGCAGCCGTAGAACGGCGCCAGCTTCACGCCGGCAAGCTCCTTCTGGAACGTGTTCTTCAGCGCCTCGACGCCGATGTCCTCGATCGCGACCCAGAGCAGGTGCTTGACCTCGGTCTTGCCCTTGTACTCGAGCCCCTCTTCGGCAAGGACTTCGTTGATCTCGGCGAGGTAGTCGGCGTCCCGCTGCACACGGTGGTTGGCCTGCGACATGACACCCTGGCAGGTGGAACAGATCACCAGGACGTTGAGGCCCTTTTCTTCGGCCATGGCGAGCGTGCGGATGTTCAGCACGTCGCCCATCTTGCGGTTCTTCTCCTGCAGGACACCGGCACCGGTGCAGGCGGCCTTGGTCAGCTCTTCCCACTCGATGCCGAGCCGGCCCATGACGGCAACCGCAGAGTCGAACAGCTCCGGCGCGCCGCCGCGTGCCACGCATCCGGGATAGAAGGCGTACTTCACTCGCGCTCGCCCTCAACTTTCTCGTAGGCCTCTTTTATCTTCTTCCTGTCCTCGGCCTTGTGAGGCAGGATCGGTGGCAGCTTGCCCTTCATCATCGCCTTGAGCCCGATCGGAGCAAGGTCCAGCAGGCGGGGAATGTTGGTCCAGCCCGCGCTGTCGATAGCCAACCGAGTCTCGTCCAGCCTTCCGTTCTTCTTCACCGAGTTGTAGAACGACTCGGTGTGCCTGTATCCGGACGTGTTCTTGTTGCCTGCTTCGATGGCAGCGTCACGCAGCTCCATGATCCGGTCCATCGGAGCAACGTCCTTCGGGCAGACCTCGACGCACTGCATGCAGCGAGTGCAGTCCCAGATGCCGCCGTCTTCGTCGTTCAGTTTCTTCAGACGCTCGTCACGCCGGTCGTCCCGCGGGTCTTCCGTGAATCGCCATGCCTTCGCCAGCGCCGCCGGGCCGATGAAGTTGTCATCGACCTCCAGCACGGTGCAGTCCGAAACACAGCAGCCGCACATGATGCAGTTCATTGCGGTCAGCAGATTGGTCATCGACTCGTTGGAGGCGATGTACTCGCCGCTCTCCGGCTCCGAGTCGGGCTGCATGTACGGGTCGACACGCTTGATCTGGTCGAAGAAGGTGTCGAGCGTGACGACCAGGTCTTTGACGACGAGCTGGTTGCCCATCGGCTCGATCGTCAGCTCCTCGCCGTCCGGCGCAAGATCCGCGACCCGCGTCTTGCAGACGAGCCTTGCACGTCCGTTGACCCGCATGCCGCAGGAGCCGCAGATCGATGCTCGGCAGGAACAGCGCAGGGCGAGCGTGCCGTCAACCTCTTCCCGCACATGGATCAGCGCGTCGAGGATGGTCGAATCCGGGTGGATGTCGATCGAGTAGTCCTGGAAGTGCGGCTGTGAGCCTGCCTCGCCAGGGTTGTAGCGTTTCACCTTCAGGTTTGTCTGCATCAGTAGACCCTTGCCACCGGTTCCCATTTGGTGATCGTGACGTCCAGCGTCTCGGTGCGCACACCGTCTTCGGTCTTGTAGGACAGCGTGTGCTTCAGCCAGTTCTCGTCGTCTCGGTCCGGCATATCGGTGCGGAAGTGCGCTCCCCTGCTCTCCTTGCGCATCAGCGCACCCATCGCCACCGCCTCCGCACAGTCCAGCATGAAGTCCAGTTCCAGCGCGAACATCAGGTCGGTGTTGAACACCTTGCCCTTGTTTTCCACATAGATGCTGTCGTCGTACTTCTTGCGCATCTGGTGGACCTTCGCCAGAGCACCCTCCATGGACGACTGGTCCCTGAAGACGCCGATGCCCTCTGTCATCCCGACCGCCATCTCGTTGCGGATCTCGGCGGTCCGAGAGCCCTTCGGCCTGTCGAGCAGCGCCTGCAACCGGTCCTGCTCGGCCTTGAGGTGCGAATCGCTGTCCGAGCCGTTTTCTCCGACCGTCTTCACGTACTCCACAGACTTCACTGCAGCGCGGCGGCCGAAGACAACGGTGTCGAGGAGAGAGTTGGCGCCGAGCCGGTTTGCGCCGTGGACGGATACGTTGGCACACTCTCCGGCGGCATACAGGCCCGGGACCTCGGTCTCGCCATCTGCGTTCGTCTTGATGCCGCCCATGATGTAGTGCATGCCGGGGCGGATCGGCACCGGCTGCTCGGCGAGGTCGATGCCGAGGAACTCGACCGCAACCTCCTGCAGGTACCCGAGGCGGTCCTCGATGAACTGCCGGCCGAGGTGACGAAGGTCGAGCAACACGTTGCCGTCGATGCCGCGGCCTTCGTTGATCTCCGTCTGCTCGGCACGTGAGACAACGTCACGAGACGCAAGCTCCATGTAGTCGGGAGCGTACTTCTCCATAAAGCGGTCGCCGTCGCTGTTCAGCAGGTACGCGCCCTCGCCGCGTGCAGCCTCGGAGAGCAGGATCCCGGTGCGCGCAAGCGTCGTCGGGTGGTACTGGATCATCTCCATGTCCATCAGCGGAGCGCCGGCGCGCCAAGCGAGCGAGAGGCCGTCGCCGGTGCAGATGAGAGCGTTGGTTGATGGCTCGAAGACGCGTCCTGCGCCACCGGCGGCCATGAGCACTGCCTTGGCGCGAATGGCGTGCAACTCGCCGGTCTTGATATCGAGGGCGATCACGCCCCGGACCGCGCCGTCCTCTTTGATAAGGCTGGTGACGAACCACTCTTCGTAGACCTGCAGTCCGTGCTTGAGCGCCTGCTCGTAGAGGACGTGAAGCATCGCCGAGCCGGTGATTGCGCCAACGAAGAATGTGCGGGCGACCTTCTGCCCGCCGAAGCGCCGCGTGCCGAGCCGTCCGTCATCGCCGCGGGAGAAGATCACGCCCATGCGCTCGAGTTCCAGAACCGCTTCGCCGGCCTCGCTCGACATGATCTCGACAGCGTCCTGGTCCGCCAGGTAGTCGGAGCCCTTGATGGTGTCGAGCGCGTGGCCCTCCCACTCGTCGCCGCGGTCGGTCAGCGGGGCGTTGATGCCGCCCTGCGCCGCGTTCGAGTGGCTCCTGACCGGGTGGACCTTCGTGATCACGGCCGTCCGCAGCCCGTTCTGGACGCCTTCGACGGCGGCTCTCAGCCCGGCGAGGCCGGCGCCGATGATCAGCAGATCGTGTTCGTACATCTCTCTCCCCGCCAGTTATCTCAGGGCCTGGCCGGCCGACTCGCGGTCGAATACGTGCATAGCCGTGTAGAGGACCGCGATGGTCATCTGGTCCTGCAACTCGCCGTCACGTATCAAAGCCGGGACTTTGCTGAGCGGGACCTCAACCGTGTGTATATCCTCACCCTCGTCCTGGGGCAAGGGATTTTCAGAAAGATTGCGCGCGAGATATCCGTGTGTGAACTCGGTTGAGTAGCCGGGCGCAACCCACATGCCACCGAGCGGAGTCATCTCGCCGGCGCTGACTCCGGCCTCTTCTCGCAGCTCGCGGCGCGCGGTCGTGAGCGGGTCTTCGCCGGGCTCGCGGGTGCCTGACGGCGCTTCGAGCAGGACCTTGCCCGCCGCCTGCCGCCACTGCTTCACAAGCAACGCGTTACCGTCTTCGGTGACAGGGAGGATGACGACCGAACCGGGATGGTCGACGATCTCCTTTGAGACAGGACGACGGTCTCCGAGAGCGAACTCGTCGACTCTGAGCGAGATGCGCTGTCCTTCTTGGACGCGCGTGGATGAGATCGTATTTCCGGTGAGGGGTTCCAACTCGTCTACAGTTTAGCTGAATCCCCGTTTTGCCGGGGCTCTCGCGGTAGCGGCCCGACTCGCATGCCGAGACGGCGTGACAGGTCAGCCCAGAAGGCGTAGCGCGGGCGCTTGCGCAGGAAGGTCGCCTTGATGGCGGCGTGCGAGATCTTCACCGACTGGCCATCTTCGAGCGCGCGGTCCGAGAAGCCGTCCGCGCTGATGGTGGCGGGCGTTGAGCAGCGCACGGTCAGCTCGAGCGTTGAGGTGGCCCGGAGCACGACGCCACCGAACTGGCTCATGTGCGTGGCTATCGGCTTCACGAGATAGTCTTCCGACTCTGGGTCCATCACCGGCCCGCCAAGCGTCAGCGTGTAGCCGGTTGATCCGGTCGCGGTCGCCACCACAACGCCGTCGCCGCGGTAGTCGGCGA
>JANQEF010000251.1 GCA_028278465.1 Dehalococcoidia bacterium
TCTTCGGCTACAGCATGCGCGGCGACCTTCGTGACCAGGCTGCGAGCCTGATCAACGCCGCAAACGATCACGGCGCGCCGGTCCTTTCGAACGACATCCCGAGCGGCATCGAGGCGACCTCGGGCCGCGTCGGGGAGCCGTCGATTCACGCCACCGCAACGCTGACTATTGCATTGCCAAAGACCGGGCTGCGGGAAGAAGAGGCGCTGCCGCACGTCGGTGAGCTCTATCTTGGCGACATCGCCGTCCCACCGGAGCTGTACACAGCGAGCTTCCCTGATATGCCGCCGGTGGCGCCGTTCGCCGAGAGCCACATCGTCCGGGTCTGGTAAAGGCTCCGCTGCTACTCCAGCTGGCCGACCTTCCGCCACTCGCGGGCGGCGATCGCCTTGCGTATCTCGGCGGCTTCACGGCCGAAGTGCGTCGCTACGACCAGGACGCTGAGCGCAACGCAGAAGGCGACGATCTCGCCGCGCACACCGGCGAGCCAGACCACCAGGTTCAGCACGATGATCCCGGCGCCGAACGCCCAGACCCAGCTGCGGGTCAGCCAGTAGGCGGCGAACACGACCGGCGCGGCCGCCCATGAGAGCACGGGCATCATGCCGACCGATATCCCGAAGATGATGGCGACGCCCTTGCCGCCGTCGAACCCGATGTAAGGCGACCAGTTGTGGCCGATTGTTGCCAGCAGGGCGCCGGCGAACAGTCCGCCGTCTGACAGGTCGAGCAATCGTCCGACGACGATCACCAGCGCACCCTTGAGTCCATCTAAGAACAACACTAAAAGGCCAGTCTGCCAGCCGAGCGACCTGAATGCGTTGACGGTGCCGACGTTGCCATTGCCGCACTCGCGGATGTCGACACCGCGTCGTTTGCCTGCGATGTAGGCGAACGGGATCCCACCGACAAGATAGGCGGCGATGGAGTAGACGATGATCGTGGCTATCTCAGGCATACTGCTCAGGTTTCAGCGCTGAAGAGATGTCGGCGCTGGCCTCGCTCCACAGTCGCGAAGTTAGATGTCCTCATCAATCCTTCGCCTCGAAGACTACGTCGCAACAATGAAAGCCGGCCGGCCGGTCACAGACCGAACGACATGATCTCTTCGGCGTAGATCACCTCGCCCGAGAACACCTCTCGGATGTCCCCGAGCCCCTTCTCCAGCGGCCCGTGCTGCGATATGTGCGGTCCCATGTGCACAAGCACCAGCTTCTTGACGCCAGCTTCCTCAGCCATCCGCGCCGCGCCAGTCGTCCCCGTCTGGCCGACCGCCTCGCCCTCGGCGTCCATCACCTCCTGGTCGTCCCAGCACATCGAGATCAGCACATCGGCATCCTTCGCCAGGTCGACCACCGACTGGCAGGGCTGCGTGTCGCCGGTGAACACCACCGACTTTCCGCCCTTCGCCTCGAAGCGGTACGCCAGTGAATCGAGATACGGCTGCACATGCTCGGCCGGCGCTGCGTTCACCTCCCACTTATCGGCCGTGAAGACGTGGCCGGGTCCGACGTCCGTCGCTTTGATGTCCGGCTTCGGCCGCGGCAGCTTGCCGCCCCGGTTCACGTACACCTGCTGGCTCAGCGGGTGGTAAACCCGCGCCTTCCAGTCGTGCGAGAAGATGCCGTCATCGCCGATCACGCCCTCGGTGATCTTCTCCGTTAGCGTCGGCCCGAACACCTGCAGCTGGTTCTCCTTGCCGATGCTCTGGTCCCAGCGGCAGAGCAGGAAGCACGGGTAGTCGATGTCGTGGTCGAAGTGGTGGTGCGTGAAGAACAGGTGGTCGATGTCGGTCGGCCACAGCCCTGCCTTCACCAGCTTGTGCGTCGCTGCGGGACCGCAGTCCAGCATGATCTTCTCGCCATCGATGTCGAGCACGAAAGCCGATCCGAAGCGGTCGGGCGTGGGCGTCGGCGTTCCGGCGCCGAGAACGTAGAGTCGGGGCATGTGAAGGTCCTCTGGAGAGTGAAAACGGACGGCTGCAGGGCCGCACCTCGGACCTGAGGCAATCTATCGGCTCGAATCGTTGGCGGCAAACCTGGCGATCAGCGGCGACGCCTGCGGATTCCAGCGCGTGTCACTTTGCCTTCACACGGAATGGCCGAAAAACACGGAAACCGGTTGCAAAAACCGCTTGGTTTCGGCTCCGGCGCCGCATATATCGTGCGCCCAATTTCACTTGAGGTGCGATCCCAGCTCGTGTTTCGAGATGTGCTCCGCTATTTCCCAACTGGAGGCCATCGATGTTGTATTTCAACTCCTGCCCTCGATGTAAGACCGGCACGGTCCAGCTAGAGTCCGACTTCTACGGGAGCTACCTGTCCTGCCTGAACTGCGGGTTCGAGAAAAGCGCTGCGTCTGTCCGCAAGCTCGACTACGAAGAGGCGAGGCGTGACGCCGAGGCCGCTGTTGCTGTCGTCGTTGGCGACAACGCCGCTCCTGCCGCCGTTGCGGTCGACGAAGAACCGCTCGAAGAAGACGAGCTGTTCCCGGACGACTTCGACGCTGACGAGGACGAGCTCGCAGAGCTGGAGCGCGCGGCCGGCTAGCCTGCTGTCTGTGTTCGTTTCCTGATCGGATCCCGGTAAGGGTGCTTCGCTATTCACCCGCCTCTTGCGCTGTCCGCCCCGTTAGGCCAGTATGCGGCCTGACCCGGGTTGAACTCCCAGCTTGCGGACAGGAGCGCGCATTGGCAGACCTCGACTGGCCGGCGATCGACCGATTTCTCATGGGCGAGGCGTGGGCCGGATCGCGCATCCCCGAGTACCGCGACCACCTGTGCCACGAGATCGGTCCACGCTGGGGCGGCAGCGAAGCCGACCTGCGAGCTTCGGAGTACATCCGGGACCAGATGGAGGAGAACGGTCTGGGTTCGCCGCGGCTGGAACAGTTTCAGCTCGATAGCTGGGAACACGGCGACGCCTCATTGACCGTTTCCGGGTCCGGCGAGTCGCTCGAGATCAAGCCGTTCCTGCGATGCCCGCAGGTTGATGTGACTGCACCGGTCGTCGATCTCGGCTTCGGCACGCAACGAGAGATCGAGGCTGCAGGCAAGGCTGTGAACGGCGCAATCGTCGTCATGAACCTCGGGCCGGAGCCTTTCACCGCACCGCTGCCACATACGGCCAGGCTGACGATGGCCGCAGCAAGCGGCGCAGTCGCGGCCGTTGTCGTCGAATCTAAGACCGGCGGGCGCATGGAGTACCGCAGCGCCAACGACTGGCGCGCTCCCGGCATCGCTCCGCACCCGCTTCCAACCGTCAACATCTCTTTCGAAGTGGGCGGCAGGCTGCGCTATCTCGCCGCCCGCGGGGCGTCCGCCCGGCTGCAAGTCGAATCTCGCTTCTTCGAAACGCCTGCCAACAACGTCGTCGCCGAGATCGAGGGTGACACGTGGCCGGACGAGCACGTGATCGTTGCCGGCCACCACGACACCGTGTTCGGAACTCCCGGCGGCAATGACAACACTTCGGGAACAGTGGCGGTGATGGAGGCGGCGCGGGTCCTGGCGGCGTTAAAGAGGGAAACCGGCGTCGGGCCTGCCCGGACCATCCGCTTTGGCACGTGGTCTGGTGAAGAGCAGGGTCTGCAGGGCGCGTACGCATATGTCGCCGCCAACCACGGCACAAACGGCCGCAACTCGCCGCCGCGCTTCGCGCTGAACCTGGACGAACTTTCGACCGGCCACATGAAGGGCGTCGTGGTGATGAACGAGTACATGCGCGGCTTCATGCAGGCGCAGCTCGACACGATGAACGACGACCTGAAGTGCCATGTGCAGGGACCGCTCGACGCGCACTCCGACCACTTTCCGTTCACCCGCGCCGGCATCCCGGCCGGGATTCTGTGGCGCTGGCGGTTCCACGGCCGGCACGCGACCTCGGAGTTCCACCACGAGCCGGGCGATTCGGCACAGAAGCTGAATGTGCGGGAACTGAAGGAGTACGTCGGCCAGATCAGCCGCCTGATGCTCCGCCTGTCTCACGTCCCGCCCGGCGACTGGCCTGAAAACCCGCACACGGCCGACGAGATAGAGCGGCGGTCGGTGGCCGAGGTCGGTACGCACACCCCGACGTTCCACGGGTAGGCGATGAGAGAGCGGCACAACCGGGCGACGGGGAAGCACCCGAAGACCTGCAGCTGCGTGACCTGTCAGCAGCGCAGGGCGGAGGCGGCGACGCACCGGCCGAAGAAGAAGCGGAAGCCGAAGTCGCAGCGAGGTAAAGGGCGAAAGGCGGCCGACTCTGACCTGATGGCGGAGGCCATGGACATACTCGGGCTAGGCGGCGAGACGCGGCCCGAAGATGATGACTCGAAAGGCGAGGACCGTGACCGATAGCAACGGCAACGCCCGCATAGGGTTCATCGGCGCAGGCTGGTGGGCGACAACCAACCACATGCCTGTCCTCGCAGCGCGGGACGACGTCGAGATGACCTCCGTATGCCGGCTTGGTGCAGATGAGCTCCAGCAGGTCAGGGAGCGATTCGGCTTCACGCACGCCACCGAGTCGTATGAAGACCTGCTCGAGATGGACCTCGACGGCGTGGTCGTCAGCACGCCGCACTCGCTCCACCACGAACATGCTCTTGCGGCGATCGAGCGCGGCCTGCACGTGATGTGCGAGAAGCCGCTCGCCACGACCGCAGCGCACGCCAGGGAGCTCGTCGAAGCCGCTGACCGCACGGGTGTTCAGCTGCTCGTTCCTTACGGCTGGCACTACGCTCCGTTCATCCAGGAGGCGAAGCGGCGCATGGAACAGGGCGCGGTGGGCAGGATCGAGTTCGTGATGTGCCACATGGCGTCGCCGATCCGCAAGCTGCTGGAGGGCAAGCGGTTCCTGTCGGACGGTGGTGGCGAAGGTGAAGTGATGTTCGAGCCAGCCGCCGAGACATGGGCCGACCCGCAGGTCGCAGGTGGCGGCTACGCGCTGGCGCAGATGTCGCACTCGGCGGGTCTATCTTCGTGGCTGACCGAGCTACGGCCGAAGTCCGTTTCGGCGTTGACGTCGTCACCTACCAGCCAGGTCGAGCTCTACGACGCCTTCTCGGTCGAGTTCACATCCGGCGCCATCGGCTCGTTCTCGGGCGCAGGCAACATGCCGGAAGACACCGGCTTCCAGCTCGATGTGCGGATATTCGGCTCGGAAGGCGTGATGTCGGTTGACTGCGACCGCTCGCGGCTGGCGGTCCAGCGCCATGACGGAGACCACTCCGAGATGCAGCTTGAACCGGACGCCGGCGAATATCGCGGCGGTGGTCCGCCAGACAACTTCGCCGACCTCGTGACCGGCAAGACCGACGTCAACTACGCTCCCGGCTGGGCCGGAATGGCCGCAATCGAGATCATCGACGCCGCGTACCGCTCTGCGCAGTCGGGCGTGCGAGAGAGCGTGTGACCTGCGCGTACGGGCCTCCACGCTGGAACCGCAACCGGGGTAGTGAGACCATCGAGTCCAGGCCCGCACCGGATAGGAACCTGAACCGGTAAGGCTCAGGCTCCGTAGACCTACACACTCACCAGACTACGGATGTCCGCGATGCTCCGTTCCCGCCGACCGAAGACCACCCAGCGGCCCGCCACTCTTGGCCAGCTCAAGGAGTCCGGCTACCGGTCGAGATCAGTCAGCGACGAGATCCACCACAACGTGGTCGATCGGCTGAAGTCGGGAGAGCCGCTTCTGCCCGGGATCGTCGGGTACGAACAGACGGTCGTGCCGGAGCTCGAAAACGCGCTCCTTGCGGGGCAGAGCATCGCCATCCTCGGCGAGCGCGGCCAGGGCAAATCACGCCTCATCCGCTCGCTCACCCAGTTCCTCGACGAGTATGTCCCGTATCTCGAAGGGACCGAGACGAACGACGACCCGCTGAACCCGATATCCGCTGCAGGTCGCGGCATGGTCGAAGAGCACGGCGACGACACGCCAATCGCCTGGCTGCACCGCGACCAGCGTTATGGCGAGAAGCTTGCAACGCCCGACGTGGCGATGGCCGACCTGATCGGTGACGTCGACCCGATCAAAGTTGCCGAAGGCCGCTATCTCAGCGATGAACTGACGATCCACTACGGCCTGATCCCGCGCACCAACCGCGGCATCTTCTGCGTCAACGAGCTGCCCGACCTCGCCGAGCGCATCCAGGTCGGCCTCTTCAACCTGATGGAGGAGCGTGACGTCCAGATCCGCGGTTACAACATCCGACTGCCGCTCGACATCATGGTGGTCGCAACCGCCAACCCCGAGGACTACACGAACCGCGGCCGGATCATCACGCCGCTCAAGGACCGCTTCGGCGCTCAGGTCCGCACTCACTACCCGCAGACGACCACGCATGAGCGCGAGATCGTGCAGCAGGAGAGCACGCAGTTCAGCGACGCCGGGCTGCAGGTGGTCGTTCCCGATTTCATGTCCGAGATCGTTGCCGAGCTGAGTCACCAGGCACGGCGCAGCGGCGAGGTGAACCAGCGGTCGGGCGTCAGCGTGCGGCTGTCCATCTCGAACTACGAAACTCTACGCAGTACCGCCCTCAGGCGAGCGATCAAGGTAGGTGAGCCATGCGCTTCGCCTCGGATCACCGACCTGCCGGCGCTCGCCTCGTCCATGCGCGGCAAGATCGAGCTGGAGACGTTCGAGGAGGGCAGAGAAGACCGCGTGATCGAGGACCTGACCCGGCGATCGGTGGTCGAGGTATTCAACCGTCTGGTTCCCACGGCGTCGCTGTCCGAGATCGTCTCCACGTTCGAGTCTGGCGTAACGGCGGAGGCCGGCGCGGACCTGGCATCGAACGAGTACGCAGCGCGCATCGCAGATGTGCCGGCACTGGCCGGAGTTGTGAAGTCGCTCGGCTGCGACGGCTCAGACGCCGAGACCGCGTCCGCAGTCGAGTTCGTGCTCGAAGGTCTGCACCTCACTCGCCAGCTCAACCGCGACGTCATCGAAGGCGGCTTCAGGTATGCAAAAGAGCCACCGCCGCCGCCCGAGCCTCGAACAGCGCTGGACGTCACGGAGGGGCTGGACGATGAGCAGCGTGCCGAGCTGCGGCGCAAGTTCGAAAGGCGTCGCAGGCGCAACCGGGAGTAGCCCGTGACCTCGTACCGCTACTCGAAGTGGGACGGAACGCAGCAGCCGTTCGCGCCTGACGGCGACGAACTCTTCGACGAGATCGCGGACTCCGTCTTCGAGTCCGGTGACCTGGAATCTGCGCTGCGCGACCTGTTCCAAACCGGAATGCGCTCGCCTGACGGCCGCCAGATGCAGGGCCTGCAGGACCTGGTGGAACGACTTCGTGATCGCCGAGACCAGGAACTAACGCGTTACGACATGGACTCCGTGATGGATGATCTAAGCGAGCGCGTGCGGGAGATCGAGAAGAACGAGCGGCGCGGCGCAAAGGCCAGTATTCGCCAGGCCGAAGAGCGCATGAAAGACGTTCCTCCCGAGCTGCAGGAGCAGATGCAGTCTGCGATGGACGTCGTTCGGCAGCGAGCCGAATCCGCAGAGCAGAAGCTCGACAGCCTGCCGCCGAGCGTCGCCGGAGCGGTCAGGGAGTTGAGCGACCACGACTTCATCGACCCGACGGCGCGCGACCAGTTCCAGGAGCTGCTCGACATGCTGCGCCGGCAGATGATCGGCAACGTGGCGAAGCAGGCGGCAGAGAACCTGCAGCAGATGGGCGTGGAGGAACGGCAGGAGCTGCGCGAGATGATGCGCGGCATGAGTGATTTGATGGAGAAGAAGCTGCGTGGCGCGCCCGCAGATGAGCTGCAGTCGGCGTTCGATCAGTTCATGGACCGCTTCGGCCAGCACTTCGGCGACGACCCGCCACAGAACCTCGATGAGCTGCTCGACCAGCTACAGCAGCAGATGGCGCAGGCACAGTCACTGATGGCCGGGATGTCACCCGAAGAGCGCCAGCAACTGATGGACTCGCTTGCAGAGTCGATGGACCCGGAGACGCTGCAGGAGATGGCGCGCATGGCGTCACTGCTGCAGGAGCTGCGGCCGCCCGAGGAGCTTGCACGCGCCTACCCGTTCATGGGCGAGGAGTCGCTGACGCTGGACGAGGCGATGAACATGATGGGCCGGCTGCAGCAGATGGACATGATGGAGCGTTCGCTGCAGCAGGCGGGCAGGTCGGGCGAGCTCGATTCGATAGACACGGATCAGCTTGGCGAAATGCTCGGCGAGGATGCGAAGCGGTCGATTGACCAGCTGGAAGAGATCGCACGCATGCTGGAGGAGCTCGGATACATCCGGCGGTCCGGCGACAGGTGGGAGCTGACGCCCCGAGCGGTCCGCAGACTGGCGGACAAGGCGCTGCGCGAGGTGTTCGGAAGCCTGGCAAAGGCGAATGTCGGCGGCCACAGGATCGCCGAGTCAGGCCAGGGCGGCGAGGTCACCGGAGACACGCGCCGGTACGAGCCCGGCGAAACGTTCAGGCCGAACCTGAACCGGTCGCTGATGAACGCCGTGTTCCGCTCTGGTCCCGGCACGCCGGTGCGGTTTGAGATGGAGGACTTCGAGGTTGACCGCACAGAGCACACGGTCAGCGCCGCAACCGTGCTCTTACTGGACCAGAGCAGCTCGATGTTCAACGGAGGACGCTGGGCTGCTGCGAAGAAGGTGACGATGGCGCTGCAGTCGCTGATACAGGGACAGTTTCCCCGCGACCGGCTGTTCGTCATCGGTTTCTCAGACCACGCTGAGGAAGTGAACTTCTCGGAGCTGCCCGAACTGCAGCCGAATATGTGGCTGCAGGGCACGAACATGCATCACGCCCTGATGCTCGCCCGACGAATCCTGACGAAGGAGCGCGCGGGCACGCGACAGGTGATCATGGTGACCGACGGCGAGCCGACCGCGCACCTGGAAGATGGCGTGCCGTACTTCAACTACCCGCCAAGCCGCAGGACTGTGCAGCTGACGCTTGACGAGGTGAGGCGCTGCACGACCGCGGGAATCGTCATCAACTCCTTCATGCTGGAGCGCACCAGCTACCTGACGCAGTTCATCGACTACGTTTCCCGGATCAACAGGGGCAGGGCGTTCTACACGACGCCGGACCGCCTCGGCGACTACGTGCTGATCGACTACATCAACAACAGGCGCAAGCGGGTCGCCTGAAGCGGTGGCGGCCTGCCCGAAAACCTCTGCCGCCAGTTGCAGTTAACCTGTTTTGTTAACGGGCTAACAGTCAGTTAACAATCGGTTGACAGCTTGATTGTGATGGATTGGTCGATCAGGCACTCACTCCAGCCCGAGGAAACTTTCAATCCTGGACCAGAAGACAGAGGTCGCCACCAGGAGCAAGGTCCTGCTGGTGGAGGACGATCGCAACCTGCAGGAGGCGATCCGCTACAACCTCGTCGCCGAGGGGTACGAGGTCTTTGTGGCAGGCGACGGGGAAAAGGCGCTTGCGATCGCCCGCGCCAACCAGCCTGACCTTCTCGTGCTCGACCTTATGCTGCCGGGAATGGGCGGCATCGAGGTCTGCAGCGCGCTGCGTCGTGAAGGCTCGTCAGCTGCAGTCATCATGCTTACCGCCCGCGACTCGGAAGCGGACCGCGTCGCCGGTCTCGAAACGGGTGCAGACGATTACGTCGTGAAGCCGTTCTCCATGCGCGAGTTGCTGGCTCGCGTTACCGCGCAGCTTCGACGCACGGCGATGCTCAACAGCTCCGCCGCCTCTGTCGAGACTGACATCATCGAGGCCGGCGGCCTACGCATCGATCGCGCAGCCCGCCAGGTGTTGCTGGGTGGCGGCGAAGTTGACCTCCGTCCCAGGGAGTTTGACCTGCTGGCGTTCCTCGCAGCCCGCCCCGGACGAGTGTATTCTCGTGACCAGTTGCTACAGGAAGTCTGGGGCTTCGACTACAGCGGAGACACGAGGACGGTCGACGTTCACGTCCGCTGGCTCAGGCTGAAGATCGAGGACGATCCGTCTTCGCCAGTACGCCTCCAGACCGTGCGCGGCGTCGGCTACAGATTCAGCGCATGACGACCTGTCGCTGACAGGATGCACTTGAGATGAGTTCGTGGTCGCTACGGTGGCGGATCCTCGCCGAGGTGTTGCTGCTCGTCGCCGCCACGACGATCGCGGCGACCCTCTTCGATGTGGCCGGCGCGGTTGTGGTCGGGTCCCTGGGCGCCATCGCTGGCGCTATCCGGGCCCGGCTTCTCAGCTCCCAGTTCAACAGGATGACCGAAGGCGTGCTGCGGACCGCATCGGTCGACCGCTCGCATCGCATCAACCCCGAAGGTCCGGCCGAGCTCAGTCGCATGGCGCGCGCCGTTAACCGGCTCGCCGACCGGCTTGTGGCCGCGATGCGCAGCACGGACGAGGAGCGCGAGCGGCTCGAGCTGATCCTGGAGTCGATGGCGGAAGGCGTGCTGCTGGTGGACGACGAGGGTATCGTCGAGTTCGCCAATCCCACCGCGGTGGCGCTGCTCGGTCCCGACGTCGTGTACTCGCCCGGCGCCCGTCTGATCTCTCTCAACAACAACTACGAGCTGAACGAGCTTGCCACGCTGCCTGCGAGGACCGGAGAGTCTGGCAACTCGCAGATCGAGATCCGGGATTCTGGTCGCACCGTGCAGGCGAACGCGTCTCCGCCCCGGGACCGCGACAACCGCACCAAGACGGTCCTGATCCTGACCGACATCACCGCCGTCAAGCAGGTGGAGACGACGCGGCGAGAGTTCGTGAGCAACGCCTCGCACGAACTCCGCACGCCGATAGCCGCGATCAAGGCTTCCGCGGAGACGCTGCAGCGCGGCGCCGGCGAGGACAGTGAGACTAGGAACGATTTCCTTGAGCGGATCCTGGAAGACAGCAGCCGCGTGGAGCGCATGGTCGGCGAGATGCTGGAGCTTTCGCGGCTTGAGTCGGGCCAGACGCCGCTGAACCTGCAGAGCGTCGAGCCCGAACACTTCGTGCGCAAGGTGCGAGACCGCTTCAAGCCGCTTGCTGCGCGTTCCGGCATCACCATCTCAGCCGAGATAGCAGAGGGCACGCCGAACTTCAGTGCTGACACTGAACGGTTCGAGCAGGTGTTCAGCAACCTGATCGCCAACGCCATCGCCGCGATGCCCGGCGGCGGCGAGATCGAGCTGAGTGCAGCGCCGGACGACGAACACGTTCGCTTCACCGTCAAGGACAACGGGCCCGGGATACAGCCCGCGCACCTGCCGCACATCTTCGAGCGTTTCTACAAGGTCGATTCTTCCCGCAGCGAGGGCGGCTCTGGCCTTGGTCTGGCGATCGCCAGACACATCGTGCAGATCCACAGCGGCGAGATATCAGTCGAGAGCGCGGTCGGACGCGGGACCTCGTTCTCGGTGCTGGTGCCGGTGGCCGAGGCGCTGGAAACGGCCGAAGCCGGCGAATCTGGTTAACAGTCCCTTAACACTGGTGCAGAACCATCGTCGAGTTTGGTTTTCGCGGCCGATCCGTATTGCGCGCGCCAGGGGTCTATTACCATCTCAGTCATGGCTGACAACACGTCCGGGGCCGCAGAGGGTTCGATCCTCACGGCGAGCGAGCGGGCGCTCCGGCGCAACCGGTCTCGACGTCATCTTGAGCAGATTCTCGTCATCGGGTCGCTGCGGCTCACCGCCGTCATCTCGATCCTGACGACCATCGGCATCCTCGTCTCGCTCATGCGCGACACCATCAACTTCTTCATCGAGGTGTCGATCTGGGACTTCCTGTTTGGCACCGAGTGGACGGCCCTTTTCGTGCCGCAGAAGTTCGGAGTTCTCCCACTTGTCGCCGGCACGCTGATGGTGGCGATCATCGCCGGAGTCATAGCGCTGACGCTTGGACTTGGCGCGGCGATCTTCCTGTCCGAATACGCTCCTGACCGCGTCCGGCGGGTCATCAAGCCGGTTCTCGAGGTCCTCGCCGGCATCCCGACGGTTGTCTACGGCTTCTTCGCAATCAGCTTCATCACGCCGCAACTCCAGGTCATTTTCCCCGACCTGATCATCTTCAACGCCCTCAGCGCCGGGATAGTGATGGGGCTGATGATCATGCCGATGGTCTCGACGTTGAGCGAGGACGCCATGGTGTCTGTGCCGTCATCGCTCAGGAACGCTGCCTACGCGCTCGGCGCGACCCGCTTCGAAGTGGCGACGAAGGTCGTCGTGCCGGCCGCACTATCTGGAATCGTGGCTTCGCTGATCCTCGCCGTCTCGCGGGCTATCGGCGAGACGATGATCGTGTTCATCGCCGCCGGTTCGAGGCCGCAACTCACCGCCAACCCGCTCGAGTCGGTCCAGACCATGACCGCCTACATAGCCCAGGTTGCGACCGGTGACACGGCGCAGGGCGACATCGTGTTCGAGAGCATCTTCGCGGTCGGGACGCTGCTGTTCGTGATGACGCTCGGAATGAACATCCTCGGCCGCTGGGTCGTCGGACGCTACAGGCAGCAGTACGAATGAACCTCTCGACACCAGGCTCGATAGCGCAGGGCGCGGCCACCGGGTCCCGCCGTGGCCTCGGTTACCGGTCGTGGCGAGACCGCTTTTTCTTCGCGCTGTTCCTGACATCGGTGCTGATCGGCATTGCAGGCCTGATCACGCTGCTGGTGACGATCGTCGTCGATGCCTGGGGCTGGCTCGACTGGCAGTTCATCACCAGCTACGCCTCCCGCAAGCCGGAGCGCGCCGGGATATTCGCACCGCTGATCGGAACGACGTGGGTGATCCTGACGACCGCGGCGCTGACGATCCCGATCGGCGTCGGCACTGCGGTGTACCTGGAAGAGTTCGCGGGGCAGAGCCGCTTCAGCCGGCTGGTCCAGCTCAACATTGCCAACCTGGCGGGCGTCCCGTCCATCGTCTACGGCATCCTTGGCCTCGGCATATTCGTCACGCTCATGAACCTCGGCCGTAGTGTGCTGGCCGGCGGACTAACGCTCACACTGCTGGTGCTGCCGATCGTGATCATCGCCACGCAGGAGTCGATCCGGGCGGTGCCGCCGAGCTACCGCGACGCGGCGTTCGCCATGGGCGCAACGCGCTGGCAGGTGGTGAAGACGATCGTGCTGCCGCAGGCGATTCCGGGGATCATGAGCGGCGTGATCCT
>JANQEF010000270.1 GCA_028278465.1 Dehalococcoidia bacterium
GCAGCCAGAAGTAGTCGTAACCGGCATCCAACGCCCATCCCATCCCTGCGGCCTGCCCTGCGTAGACGCCCAGGTTGTCTTCCATCTGGACGCAGTGAACATCCGGGTACTCAGACGCCAGCATCTCCGGCGTGCCGTCGCCGCTGGCATTGTCGATCACGACGATCTTGTCCGGCGGCCGAGTCTGTCCCATCGCAGCGTTGATGGCGTTCTTGACCACCTCGCGACGCTTGTAGGTCACGATGATTGCGGCGATACGCGGCTCGATAGGCGGTTCGGTGCTGGTCGATTCAGTCATGCGGTGTGCGCTTCGGTTCTACTCAGGACAGTATGTGGAAATTGTCACCGCTGCGCATATCTGCGGTGAAGTCGGCTAGCCCGACCTTTTGTGCGTGGAGGCCGGTTCAGGTTCTGCTCTTGCCATCGTGAGAATGGCGGGTATGACCTCCCGAACCGTCCGAACTCGGAGCAAGCTCCACACGTCGGTGGAGTACCGGCCTCTCAACGTGCTGCACACGCTGAGCGGCCTTCACGTGGGCGGCATCGGGCAGCTGGTGCGCCAGAACGTCGCCGCGATGGACCCGGATCAAGTTAAGAACTACGTCTGCTACTTCACGCCCCGGCACGACCTGCTGGAGTCCTATCGAGAGTCCAGGATCGAGCCGATATGCCTCGACCACCGTGGCAAGCGTCACATCCCGAGGACGCTGTGGCGGCTAATCCGGCTGATCCGTCGGCTCAAGATCGACATCATCCACGCCAACCACGGACTAGACCGCGGCATGGCCGCAGTTGCAGGCCGACTGCTTGGCATCCCGGTCGTCGTGACCGTCCACCACATCGCTCCCATGCAGTCTGTGCTGCAGACCTACAGCAGGCGTCGAGTCTTCGGCATCAGCATGCTTGAGAAGGTCGCCGTGAAGAGGTTCGTTGTGATATCGCAGTCCGCCAAGGACGTGCAGATGTCGGAGTACGGCCTCGACGAGAGCAAGATCGAGGTCATCTATTCAGGGATCAACGCGATCAAGAGGTTCGGGATGGACAGGGAGACGGCCCGCAAGGACGTCAGATCTGCGTTTGGCCTGGATGACGCGTTTCCTCTGCTGCTGAACGTGGGCAGGCTGCACCCGGTAAAGGGACAGAAACACCTGGTCCCGATGATGCGGTTGGTGCTTGAGAAGTGGCCGAAGGCGCACCTGTTGATCTTTGGAGAGGGACAGGAGCGTGAGGCGCTCACGGCGGCTATCGAGCAGGCAGGCCTGGAGAATCACATCACGCTGCTCGGGCAGAGGTCCGACGTTCCCGACCTCCTGAAGGGCGCCGACCTCTTCGTATTCCCGGGCCTGAACGAGGCTCTTGGCATCTCGGTTATAGAGGCGATGGCGACCGGGCTGCCGGTCGTGGCTACAAACGTCGGAGGGCTGAGGGAGCTGATCTCCGACGGCGATACCGGTCTGCTGGTGGAGCCGGGAGATCCCGACGCGCTGGCGAAGGCGGTTCTCAGCGTCCTGGATATGGAAGACAAAGGGCAGGCGATGGGCCTGCGGGCGCAGCGCCACGCCGTCGAGAACTTCGACGCCGCTACCACGGCCAGTCGGCTCGAATCCCTGTACTACAGCGTCACTGATAAGTCCGGCTGGAGCCCCGATAGCTGGTCAGCCAGTGGCGAAGCGTCCTCGTGACGTAGCGGCAAGAACCACCTGCATCAGGCCGCGTTTTGCGACGACCCACAGGCCGATCGACGTGATCCCGTAGATCGACACGAATGTTGCCGCTCCGGAGATCGTCTTGGCCGTGTTGCTCCAGTCGCTGCTATCGATAGCCAGCAACGGAGGCGCGACGGTGATCGCCAGCACGAGCGGAGTCAGGGACGCCCGCAGCATCGAGCTGAAGCCTACGCCCAGGTGGCGGCGCCACGATGCGAGGATGACCACGCTCGAAGATCCGTAGGCGATCAGCATCGCCAGCCCGGCGCCTTCGAGGCCCATGCGATTCGCCAGCAGCGGCAGGGCGATCAGCAACGCTATCAGCGCCACGAGAGTCGACCCGGCTGCGACGCGCGGGATGCCGAAGGCCACCAAGGGCACGGCGCCGACCTGGGCTATCGTCATCGGGATGGCGGCCAGCACGAGCATGCGCGTCACGTCGATGGCCCCGACCCACTCGTCGCCCAGCACGACAGGCACTACGGAGTCCACGAGGATGAACGAAGCGACGGAGACCGGCACGACGATGGACAGGCTCAGTTCGATAGTCGCCAGCGCTTTCCGCGCGAACTCTTCCTTTTGTTCCTGCAGCTTGGAGAGCGCCGGGAAGCCGACCCTGATCCCCACCTGTCCCATCTCTCGCACTGGGTTCAGCGAGAGGCGGTCGGAGATCGCGTAGAAGCCGAGCGCGGTGGCGCCAAGGATGCGGGCGATGATGAGCCGGTCGGCCTGGTGGATGAGCTGTACGCCGATGCCGTTGAGCGAGACCCAGCGGCCGAACCTGAACAGCCATCCCGCTTCAGATTTCTTGAACTCCAGCCTTGGCATGTACGGATAGATCACGTACGACATGGCCACGAGCGTGATGCTTCGTGCGAACGCTCCCCAGACGAGCGCCCAGACCGATTCGAGCACAAGCGCCATCACGACGCTGACGATGCTCTCGGCGACCATGGCGCTGAGGTTTATCGACAGCTCGTCGCGGACCCTCAGCTCTTTCCTGAGGTAGATGGTGCCGACGTTAATGAGCCCGGTGATTGCGAACGCCCCGGCCAGGGCCTGGAGGATGGGCGTCGCATCAGGGGTGTTGAGCAGGTTCGATATCGGCGACGCAGCGGCGAACAGGATGGACGCGATCACCAGCGTCCTTGCGAGATCGATCGTCCATGCTGTGTTCAGCGCGCTGCTGATGTCCTCCTTGCGCTGCACCAGCGCTCCTCTGACGCCGGTGCCGGAGAACATGTGGAGCACCAGCAGGGCAGAGGCGGCCACGCCCATGAGGCCGAAATCGGCGGGGGCGAGCAACCGGGCCAGGACCACGAACCGTCCCACACCGAACAGCTGCTGAACGACGCGTGCTCCCACTACCCAGCCCGTAGCGGTAGACGCGCGCTTGCCAAGGCTGCGCCGATCTTCAGGCGGTGCTGGTTCTATGCCCTCGGCCAAATCGTCTCCCGGAACCTGCGGCCGGCCATTGCTCGACTATCTGCTTCAAACACGATACTGCACCGATCGCGGCGTCAAACAGGCGACGGCCGGTTATCGCAGCGGTGTGCGAGACCAGACGTAGTGCTTCATCTCCCGGAACACGATGAACCTTCGGCTGGTGAGGAAGTGGCGAACCGTCTTCAGCGAGAGCGTCAACTTGTCCAGCCGGGACAGTGACGAGCGCCTGATCGCGGAGAGGTGCTGCTTCGCGAGGAGGATGTACTTGGGACGATAGTGTGCTCGGCTCGATGAGTCCCACCAGCTGCGCTGGTCGCGGACATCGCGCGCCGAACTGGTTGTGCGGTTGGCGTACAGGTACTCGGGCAGCAGGCAGATCTTGCCCGTCAGCGCCATCTCGGCGACGAAGGTGTGGTCGGCGCCCGGGTTGGCGCCCATCAGCATCGTTTGTGCAACCTGCTCGCGACGCATGACACCGAACACCGGATAGACCTTGCGCATGTCTCGAAGAGTCGACATGAACCGCTTGCGAGGATCAGCGTTCATGCCGTCGAGAGCGTCCGCGTAGTACTCCTGGAACGTCTCGTTCTCGTCGTAGAGCGCGGTCCGGGAGTGGCAGAGCGAAACGTCCGGGTCTGACTCCAACGCCTTCACGCACTTCTCAAGGTACGTAGGCTCGTTCCAGTCGTCGTGCGCCAGCCACTTGAAGTACTTGCCGGTCGCCAGGTGGAACGCCTTGTTGAAGTTCGGCGCCGCGCCAAGGTTCTTCTCGTTCTCGATCAGCCTCACCCGCTCGTCGCGCTGCGCATATTCGCGGCATATCTCGACCGTGTCGTCCGTTGAGGCGTTGTCGACGATGATCAGCTCGAAGTCGGTGAGCGTCTGAGCGAGCATCGAGTCGATCGCCTTGCGGATAAACCGGGACCCGTTGTAGACCGGCAGGCCGATGCTCACCGTCGGCGCGTTGCTCCCGGGCGTGACGTGCTGGCCCCGCTCATCGGCCATAGGCCGCCCGGTTGAGCCTGCCGTGTCGATCATCTAGTCCACCACCTCGACCGCGGCCTCAACGCCGAGGCTGCGGACGTGGTCCTCGACCTCGCGCTGGTAGACGCCGTTCATCAGCAGCACAAGGTCGGGCTGGTATTCGATCAGCGCGTTCGGCCCGACCACCTGCTGGCCGGTCCCAGGCACGTAACGCCCGTTCTTCATCGGGTTGATATCCACGATGTAGTCGATGCTGGAGCTATCGACAAGGTTAAGGAAGGTAACGCCCTTCGAGCCGGCTCCCCAGGTGACGACGCGCTTGCCCTCTGCCGCCAGCTGCCGGACCTTGTCGGTCCACCGGCTCACGGCCTGCTCGACCTCATCGCTGAAGCTGGATACCAGCTCGCTCAGCCTGTCGAGGCTCGTCGTCTGCTCCAGGTGCGAATCGCCGGTTGATCCGGAGGCCTGCGCATCGATGTACAGAAACTGGTCCTGGAATGTGGTGCTGCTCTCGGTAACGGTCAGTCCGGCCTTCTCTGCGACCATCACCAGTGCGCGGTCCGTGAAATAGCCCGGGTGCTCGTAGATCAGGTCCCAGATCGCCGGCTTCTCAAGCATGTAGGTTGCGTTCGGCACCTCGATGTAGAGAGCCGCCTTGCCCGCCGCCGCGTCGGCCAGTAGGCGGACAAACTCCAGCGGCTCTTCGACATGCTCCAGCACGTGCCGCGAGCAGACCAGGTCGGGGCGGACCTTCTCGTCTGTGGTGTAGTAGCGGCCCTCGAACTCCACGCCTAGGCCTGCCTGGACGACCGGCGGCCCGAAGTACGAAGGATCGAAACCAAAGCCGCGGTTGTCGCCAATGGTGCAGAGGCGGGTAAGGAAATCGCCGTCGCCGCAGCCCAGTTCAAGGACAGTCTTTTCGTTGAGGTCATGCTTCCTGACGATGCGCTCGGCCATCTCCTGCAGAAAGGAGCCGAAGCTTGGAGAGCAGGAGAGCGAATTGGCGTACTCGGGCGAGTAGGCCAGCACGTCGGCGTCGAACACGGCGTTGAACAGGAAAGAGCACTCTTCGCAGTAGACAAGCCGGAGATCGCCTCTACGCACCGCCTTCGCCGCGTCGATGTTGTCCAGCAGCACGTTGCAGAAGGCCGGAATGTTCGGCACCTCGACGACGAAGCGCAGGTTGGACGAGCCGCAGGCGGTGCAGGCCTCGGCGGGCCGCCCGCCCAGCTCTTCCTGCCTGATGTCGGTTTCGACGGTCATATTCAGTGCCCCGGTTGCGGCTCCAGGTTGTCATCGACTGCGAGCCCGAAAACCTCGTCCGGCTCGCCTGTTGTCTGGTTATCTGGCCGTGCCGCTTGCTAAACGGATCTCACCTCGGCGTGGATGTTCATGCTGCGCAGCGTGTCGGCGATCTCGTCCTCGTAGATCGGGTTCATCACCAGTACCACGTCGGGAACCGCTGAGCGAAGCGCATCCGGTCCGGCGATGCGGTGGCCTGTGCCGGCTGCGAACTTCTCCTGCTTCGCAGGGTTGATGTCCACTATGAAGTCAACGCGGTCGCCTCCGGGCACGCTGTTGACGAATGCGACACCCTTGGAGCCGCCACCCCAGACGACGACGCGCTTGCCGGCGTCAGCGGCCTCGCCGATGAACTTCGACCAGCCATCAATGTGTCTTCGGTACTTCTCCGAAAACGCCTCAACCTCGTCGGCCAGCTGGCGGACGTATTCCCTATCGCCCTCGTCACGCTCACCGGCCTGTACCGGCATGCAGTGCAGGAGCAGGTACTGGTCGTCAAAGTCGAGCTCGGTGCGGATGTCGGTGAAGCCTTCCTGCTCGAACAGCGCCGCCATCGACTCCGGGGTGAAGTACGAGCAGTGCTCGTAGTACACGTCCCAGAAAGCGGCCTCTTTAAGCACCCGCAGCGTGTCAGGGACTTCGAAGAAGACAGGGACCGAGCTGCTCTCGCCAAGCGAGCGGCGGACGGTCCGCACGAACTGAGCCGGGTCAGGGATGTGCTCCAGCGTGTGCCGGCAGCACAGGAAATCTGGGTTCAGCGCTCCGTGCTCCTCTGAAAAGAACTCACGGATGAAGCTCAGGCTGGTCGTGGCATCCTCGACCCTTTTACCAGGATCTGCCGCCGGGTCGACGCCGATGCCTTTGCCGATGCCCTGCAGCTCAACCTGCTGTAGGAAGTCGCCTCCGCCGCAGCCGATCTCGACAACGGTCTTGCCGGCCAGGTCATATTCGTCTGCAAGGCTCTTCGCCAGCCTCGCGGCGAACTCGTTGAAGCGCGGCGAGAAAGCCTGTGAGCTCTCGTACGACTGCGAGTAGTCGACCAGCGCCGGATCGAAGTCCGGGTTGAAGATGAAGCCGCAGGAGTCGCAGAAGGCGAGTGTCAGCCTGCCCTTCGGATAGCTGATCGCCTGCTCCCTGGTGTCGAGCAGCACCATGCTGTTCGTCGGCACTTCGCCGAGCTCCAGGAAGACGCGGGCGTCGGGGTTTTCGCACGCCCGGCAGATCACAGGGCCACGCTCAGAGTGGTGCGGTTCGGTCTGCGCTGTTTCGAGCACGCTTAGACCACCTGCGGTTCTGGGACCGGGATGACGAACTTGCCGCCCTTCTCACGGAACTGCGCCTGCTGGCCCAGCACCTCGTCCTTGAAGTTCCACGCCAGGAGCAGCACGTAGTCCGGCATGTCATCGACAAGCTTCTCCGGCGCCTCAATCGGCACGTGGACGCCCGGCATGTGCAGGCCCTGCTTGTGGACGTTCCGGTCCACGACGTAGTCGAGGTACTCGGTGCCGATCCCGGAGCAGTTGAGCATCGTCGCTCCCTTGGCAGCGGCGCCGTAAGCGGCGATCCTCTTGCCGTCCGACTTGAGGCCGCCCAGCAGATCGCGGAGCCCTGAGATCAGGGTCTCGACCTTCTGGCCGAAGTTCCTGTAGTACTCGAACTCGTCTATGCCGAGTTCTTTTTCCTCGGCAAGCACCTGCTTCAAGTAGGCCGTCGGAGCCTCGCCCTTCTCGATGAACAGCCGTAGCGAGCCGCCATGTATCGGCAGGCGCTTCACGTCGTTCAGGTGCAGGCCGCGGGCCCTGAACAGGTTTGTGAGGGCTGTGACGGAGAAGTAGCAGAGGTGTTCGTGGTAGATCGTGTCGAACTCGGTGTGGTCGATCAGGTCCCGTACGTACGGGACCTCGATCACCGCCACGCCATCGTCCTTCAGAGCGATGCGAATGCCGTCGACGAAGCCATTCAGGTCGGCAACGTGCGCAAGCACGTTGTTGCCGTGGATCACATCGGCCTTCTTGCCCTCAGCCGCCAGTTCCTCCGCGAGCTCGCGCCCGAAGAACCTCTCCATCGTTGGCACGCCCTTTTCGAGCGCCGCCTTGACCACTGTGTCGGCCGGGTCGATGCCCAGCACCGGGATGCCTGCCTTCACGTAGTTCTGGAGCAGGTAGCCGTCGTTGCTGGCCAGCTCGATCACCAGGCTGTCCGAGTCGAGACCGCGTGTGGCCATCAGGTGCTCGGTGTTCTCACGGGCGTTGTTGACAACCGTGTCTGAGACCGACGAAAAGTACGGGTAGTCCCGGCAGAACAGCTCCTCTGGTGGAACGGTCTCCAGGATCTGCATCAGCGCGCAGTTCGTGCAGAACGCCACGTCCAGCGGGTACGAGGCCTCGGGGCCGTTTATGTCCTCTTTGCTGACAAGCGCGTCGGCCAGCGGCGTGTCGCCGAGCGAAAGCACGCTCTTGAGCTCCGACAGGCCGCAGGAACGGCAGGTCGCGTCCACGTTCTCACCAATCATCTATTTCTCGCTCCCTGAGCTGATCAGCTGGCTCTCGGGCGCCAGCGCGACATCGTCAGCAGAACCGGTCCAGCGGAGGGTCGAATCGACCTCGCCCGTCTCCTGCTTGTCTTCGATGTGCCTGATTCGCTGGAAGCGTGTGCCGTTGAGGTCCGCTTCCGTCAGGTTGTTCGTCTTGTAAGCCTCGTACAGTTCTTCGACACCCTTGCGGGCCGTCCACTGCGGCTTGAAGTCCGGCAGCAACGTTTCGATCTTCGTTGTGTCGACCCGGTAGCAGCGCGGGTCTGGTCCGCCGTCCTTGGCGTACTCGACCACCGATCCTGGCACGACCTCTTCGACCATCGCCGCTAGTTCTCGCACCTGGTAGTTCTCGCCTGGCACGGCGACGTTGAACGCCTCGTTGTGAACCACTTCTCGCGGGGCGTTGAGAACCGCGATGAAGGCTCGCGAGATGTCCGCGATGTGGATGATGGGACGCCAGGGCGTGCCGTCGCTGAGGATCAGGACCTTACCGGTGGTGAATGCCCAGCCGGTCAGGTTGTTGAGCACAAGGTCGCCGCGCAGCTTCGGCGAGACGCCGTATGCCGTGGCGTTGCGCAGGAAGACCGGGCTGAAGCCGTCGCCCGCCATCTTAGATATCGCCTGTTCGGTGAGCACCTTCGACTTGGCGTAAGGCGTGACCGGGTTGAACTCGGCCGTCTCGTCGAGCACCGCATCGCCGGCGGCGCCGTACATGCTGCACGAGGACGAGTGGATGAACAGTCCGACTCCGGCCCGCTTCGCCGCCTCAGCCAGCTTGACCGAGCCGTGGTAGTTGATCTCGTAGGTGAGCGAGGGGTTGAGCGAGCCCAGCGGGTCGTTGCTCAGGTTCGCCAGGTGGATCACGGCGTCGAAGCCTTCGAGGTCGCGGGAGTCGACGTCTCGCACATCCATCTTGAACTCGGGGATCTGCGGCACGGAGTCGCCGAGCAGGCAGTCTTCGCCGAACAGCTCGCTGTCCAGCCCCACGACGTCGTGGCCTTCTTCCAGCAGCATCGGGACCATCACGGTGCCGATGTAGCCCCTGTGTCCCGTAACAAGAATTCGCATCAGTTCCACACCTTCCAAGGCGGATTGGTCTGCCAGAGGCTTTCTAGCCTCACCTTGTCTCGCAGCGTGTCCATGCACTGCCAGAACGACTCGTGCTTGTAGGCCATTAGCTGGCCGTCGTTCGCGAGTCCTTCGAGCGGCTCTTTTTCGAAGAGCGTGTCGTCTCCGTCGATATAGTTCAGGACCTCCGGCTCCAGCACGAAGAAGGCGCCGTTGATCCAGCCTTCGCCGACCTGCGGCTTCTCCGAGAATTCGGAGACGGCGTCGCCATTGAACTGCAGGTGGCCGAAGCGTGCGGGCGGCCGGACCGCGGTCACGGTGGCGAGCTTGCCGTGCGACCTGTGGAATTCGAGTAGCCTGGGGATGTCCACGTCGGCAACACCGTCGCCCCAGGTGAGCATGAAGGTGCCTTCGCCGAGCCATGGGCCGAGCTTCTTGATGCGGCCGCCGGTGTTGGTCATGGCGCCGGTGTCGACGAGGTCTATGGTCCAGTCCTCTTCCTCGGAGCCGTTGTGCATAACGACTTCGCCGGTGTTGGGCCGCACGGTGAGGTCGCTGTTCATCATGGCGCGGTCGATCATGTACCGCTTGATGTACTCGCCCTTGTAGCCGAGCGCGACGACGAAGTCCTTGTAACCGAAGTGCGAGTAGATCTTCATGATGTGCCAGAGGATCGGTCGATCACCGATCTCGACCATCGGCTTCGGCTTGATTTCGGTCTCTTCCGACAGCCGGCTGCCAACACCGCCGGCGAGTATTGCGACCTTCATGTATTCGCTCTCTGGAACTCCGCCAGCCGGCGAGTGGAGTGCATCTCGATCGGGCCGGCGCTGAGACCTGGTTATTCGACGTGAATTCTGTGTAAAGCTTCGCGGCTGCTAAATGGTCCGGCGTTGTGGGTTTCGCCCATCGTGAATCGTATTGCTCAACTTTGAAGTCGCGAGTTAACTCGATAGTCGAACGCGCGAATTACTTGTGAACAACGCTTTCGGACAAGCATCAACCACCTGGCCAAACAGCCGCCTAACCATCGTTGATCGCTTCGAATATATGCGCCTAGCGTTGTTCCCAGACAGTTCGTAGGGGTTAGCAGGCATAGTTCGATGGGATCATGGCCTGAGCCTTCTGTAGACGGCCGTGAGCCACGGTTTTGGCGCGGGTGTAGTCTGAGCTTCATTTGATGGGTAGACACGCGCTGCGTTTTCGTTCCGAATTCGGCTCGCCAAAACGGCGCACGCCTGGCGGAAGTCCGACTCGGTCGCGTGTTGACCGAAGCTGCGGTTTCGCGACGCTGTTTTCGGGCCGACTCGGAAGCGGATAGACGGGTAACGGCTGTGTAATGTCGCCGTACTTAGCTTCAACTTGTCCTGCACTGCGCTGACCGGGCGCTCGGGGGCGGCGGTCACGGTTCGTCACACCGGCAACCGAGGCGACCTTTTCGCACACCCGGTGTGCGTTGCCCCCAATGCCAGTGGCAAAGGGTCGCATGGACCCTTGATTCGCGGGGATGGTGTCGCTCTGCCCTGAGTTGTGAAATCACGGCGCTTAAGGGCAGCGCAAGCCGAGTAATTGGTGTAAGTTTGCGCCGGGCCGCTCTCTGAAGTCCGAATGCTCCGTTGATCCCGGCCAACAGGGTTCTCGGTTTTCATGCCATTCACGCGTTTGCGTGACGGTATACGTAACCGCTCTGGTGTCACTCGGTCGGCATCTGTCTTCTCTGCACGGCGATTGTGGTTTTCTGACCATTGGCATAAACGCGCTCTGTTTTTGTAGCGACGTGGGGCTCACACCACAAGCCCACGTTCGGCAATCGGAGCGATCAGGGTTCGTTCGACAGATTAGGTGATACGAAGCCAGTTCAACGTCAGTTGGTCCGTTGTCGCGAGCATGAATCTTTCCTCGGTCTCCCAAACCGCCAGTTCCAGCACTTCACCAGATAGCCAGCCGCACTCTCTTATATCTTCGTGGTTGCGGTTGTGGAAGGTTGGGGTGCTGGCTGTTGTCGGGCTTGTGATCGCTATCGGGCTTGTTGCCGGTGGGTCTGGTGACCGGGTGGTT
>JANQEF010000273.1 GCA_028278465.1 Dehalococcoidia bacterium
CGGCGCAGACATCGACGCGGTGGACGAGTCCGGACGGACGCCGCTCTTTCTCGCGGTGTTCCACTCGCGTCCCGCTGCCGCTCGCCGATTGCTCGACGCAGGCGCCGACCCGGACACACCGAACCGCTACGCGTCGACGCCCGTGGGCACCGCCATCGGGCACAAGAATCTCGTTATGCTCGAGCTCCTGATCCAGTACGGAGCGAACCTGCAGCATCGGGATTCCCTGATGGGCTGGAGCTACCTGCACCAGGCCGCCGAGTCGTCATCCGTCGCGGCCGCCCGGATGCTCATTCGTGGCGGGATCGACGTGGACGCGACCAGCAAACACGGCTGGACGCCTCTTTTCAAGGCCACCGCGCGAGGCCACCCGCCGATGGTGACGTTTCTCCTCGACCAAGGCGCCGACGCCACCGCGCGAGACCACAAGGGCAGCTCACCGCTCGACTTCGCGCACTACGGCGCCGAAAAGGCACGGGAACACACCCGGAGCATCCCCGCCCCCGGGACCGACTTCGCTGCCGTGATCGAGCTCCTCACGGAGATCGAAGCCGGGTTGGCTGGACCTCCCTGAACTGGCCCAGCGCCGGTGAAGCTCAATCGGCGGCCGGCGTTCGCATCTTCTTTCGAACGGCACGGGCGTACCACACGACGGGAACGATCACCAGGAGAGTCATGATGCCGAGGATCGCAACATAGGATTGACTCACCGTCGATAGATTCGTGATCGACGCCGCCAGCTCGTTGTTGACCTGCTCGGCGTAGGCAATCGGTCCTATCGCGCCATCTTTCGCAATGGAAAAGCCCTGGCTGAAGGCGCTCTCCCATCCCATGGCGGACAAGGACGCATACGCTTTGTAGCCGATGGCCATGGCGCCCATGGCAAGCAGCCCGATGCCGACGGTTCCCAGTCCAACGAGACCGAAGCCGACCGCTCCCACGCCGACAAGCCCGAAGGACACGATGCCCACGCTGACCGGCGCCACGGCAACGCCACCCCAGGCGAACAACAACCCGTAAGCCTTGTGGCCTGCTGCAATCCAGCCTACCGCAGGTTTCTCTCCCTCTTCGGCCATGGCGAACTTGGCGTGTACCAGGGGTAGGCCGAAAAGCGTCAGGCGGCTCTTGTACTCACGCTTCTTGGAGCCGGGTTGATCGACAGGCGATGTGAACAGATCCGGCCTGCGAATTCTCTCGGCAGCTCTCAGCGCCTGCCCGCGCTTCATCAATCGAGCGGTCATGACGACATAGATGACAACGAAAGCCACCACGACGACCTGCGAGAGAACGGCAATGGTCGGGACACTCCCGTACGGCACCAGGGCGAGGTAGCGCAGGCCGAAGAGCCCGGCTACCGACGCGAGTGCAACCCCGACAAAGGTCACCGTTGCCTTGACGACAAGTCTCCGCTCACGACTTGTGCGGGATTGGTCCAGGGTGGCTCGTAGCGCAAAGAAGGAGCTGATAAGGCCCGATACCGTCGCGACAAAGGTGACGATGGTGGCCCACTTGAATGTCGAGGCCACCTTCGCAGCAGTCGCCCCGACCCCGGCCGCCTTGGCCGGCGGAGCCACCGTCACCAGGGCAGCCAGCACGCTTGCAGTGAATACGTGACCGGGCGCGCTTCGCGCCAGGGCACCCTCCACGAAGCTCATCATCTTTTCTTGAAGCAGCTTCCGTCCGCGGGACAGCCGCTGCTTTATGGCATCCTCGCTCAGGTCCAGCTCGTGTGCGACCTGCTTCAGGGACCGATCCTCACGGTAGTAGAGGATCATGGTTTCTCGGTAGGTGGCCGGCACGGCTTCCAGGGCCTGCCACAGCAAGGCTTGCTCTTCATTTTTCATGGCAACATCGTCGACAGGTTCGTCGTTTGATTCCAACACATCCGCTTCATGGAGCTCGCCCGCGTGGCGTATCGGCTGACGCGCTTCTTTTCGCCGGTGATGACCGACCTTGAAGCGGAGAATGCCGCAGAGCCATGACTTGAGTTTTTCCGGCTCGCGCAAGCTCCCCAATCGCTTCCACGCTTCGACGAACGCTTCCTGCGCCACGTCTTCGCTCTCGCTCAGGCTGCCCAGGGAGGAATAGGCCAGAGAGCAAAGGAGGCGTTGGTAGCGGGCAACGATCCGGCCGAAGGCCTGCCGATCGCCCTCGAGCGAGGCGACCACGAGGGAAGCATCGCCGGGCTCCCCAGGGGCGGATCTGCTGGTCTCGGTTCTCATGGCTTCAGCCAGATAGTGCCCGGTCAGAGAGGGAAGGTGACAGGTTTTCCGAAAAAAAAGGCGAAAAAGTCTGTCACCTGGAGTCCGGCAGGCGGCACCTGTGTGTCGAAACCCGTTTGAAAGCGTCTCAAGGAGGGACCATGACCATGAAGTCACCTAATACGCTCATTCGCGCTGCTCGCAATACGGTCGCCGCCGCCATCTGTGTAACAGCTCTGACTCCGGCGATTGCCGGCGACCTCGGCCCCACAGTCGACGATTTCAGCAATCCGAGCAAGAACAGCCTAGGCTTCGACCGCCAGTTCATCGACGACACGACCGCTGGTGGACAGACCAAGGCCCAGTACAGCGTTGAAGGAGGTGTGCTTTCCGCCAGGGGGCAAATATCGCCGCCGCGCGGGCAGCCCGGCTGGGCCAGCACCGTGTTGCTTCTCGATCCCCAGGGGCTCCCGCAAGATGCCAGCGCCTATGAAGGCATCCGCCTTCTGATTCGGATCAACAAAGGCAACGTTTCGATCTCCGCCAACAGCTCGGAGATCACGAACTACGATTTTCATGCGACTCACGTTGCTCGCCGATCCGACGGTGAGTTTCATGTGGTCGAGATTCCCTTCGCCGAGATGAAGCGGGTCTGGTCCGAACAGATACCCCTCAACACAAAGACCCTCACCAGTCTCAGCCTGGTCGCATTCGACGTCCAGAGGGGGGCCTTCGATTTCGAGATCGACGAAGTCAGCTTCTACTAACGGACAAGCACGGTACCCATGAACATGAATACCCCAGCCTCAAGCCATCGACTCGACTACCTCGATGCCGTCCGAGCCTTCGCCTTGCTGCTCGGCATCGTGTTTCACGCCAGCCTGTCTTTCCTGCCCGTCTTCATCGGCTGGGCCGTCATGGACGTATCGACCGGCTCGATCATCTCGAGCTTCGTGCTTGTCAGTCACTCGTTCCGCATGGAGCTGTTCTTCTTGATAGCCGGCTTCTTCAGCCACATGACCTTTCACCGAAAGGGCGCCGGCACGTTTGTCAGCTCTCGGCTCGTTCGCATCGCGATCCCGTTCGTAGCGGGGTGGTGCATCCTGCGACCCCTGATTGTCTCGGGCTGGGTCATGGGCGGCGAGAGCTTGCGAGGAGAGGTCCATATCCTGAATGGCTTGAAGGCGGGATTCCAGACTCTCGGTCTTTTGCCGAGCGGCCTTTTCACCGGTAGTCACCTCTGGTTCCTCTACTACCTTCTCCTGATCACCGCAATGGTGCTGGCGGTCCGCGCCGCCGCCGGCCTGTTGCCTGGTCTTCACTCTGGTGCAGCAAGATGGGCGGATACGACGGTCGCGTGGATCGCCAAATCGCGCTTCGCGTGGCCGGCTCTCTCCCTGCCGACGGCCGCTTGCCTCTGGCACATGAGCAGCTGGGGAATGGACACGCCTGACAAGTCCCTCGTTCCTCACGTGCCCGCTCTCATCGTCTACGGTGGATTCTTCACCTTCGGTTGGCTGCTGCATCGACGCCAGGAGCTCATGGAGCGTTTCGCGCGACTCACCACGGGTCGAGTCGTTCTCTGTGTCGCGAGCGTCGGGGGCACCATCGCACTGTCCGGCTACCAGGCCGATCCGGGACATCCGCAGATCGGGCTGATCCGCGCAGGGTTCGCTTTCAGCTACGCGATGATGATGTGGTCTCTCGTCGCCCTCAGCATCGGTCTGTTCAAACGTTTTCTCGACAGGCCGAGCAAGGTTGTCCGCTACATCGCCGATGCTTCTTACTGGCTCTACCTCATCCACCTGCCCATCGTGATCTGGCTGCAGATCGCCTTTGCCGAGCTACCCTTTCACTGGTCGCTCAAGCTCATCGCGATTTCGCTTCTCACCATCGCGGTTTCCCTCGTTCTCTACGACCTCTTTGTTCGCTCAACGTTGATCGGCAAGACTCTCAATGGACGAAGGAAGAAGAGAGTGTTCGTTGGTTGGGGCTTGGAAAGAAAAAGGCCGGGCTCACCGCCCGGCCTTCCTCGATCCGCCAATGAATGCGTCGGCCTCGACGTCGAGCCGAGACGCGTCCGCTAGACCTTCGACCCCTCCAGCGCCCCGCAGACCGTGTCGACGAGCAGCCGCGTCACCTGGTACGGGTCGCAGTTGGCGTTCGGTCGCCGGTCCTCGATGTATCCCTTGCGATCACGGTCGACCTGCCAGGGAACCCGGATCGAGGCGCCGCGATCCGACACGCCGTACGAGAAGGTGTCCCAGCGCTGCGTCTCGTGGTGTCCGGTGAGGCGGTCTTCGATGCCGTGGCCGTAGTGCTTGACGTGCTCGGCGGCCTTCTCGCCGAGAGCCTTGCACGCGGCGATGACCGCGTCCCAGTTCTCGCGCATCTCCTTGGTCGAGAAGTTGGTGTGGCAGCCCGCCCCGTTCCAGTCGCCCTTGGCGGGCTTGGGTTCGAAGGTGGCATCGCAGTCGTAATGCTCGGCGATCCGGCAGAGCAGCCAGCGGGCCACCGTCAGCTGGTCGGCGACCTCCAGCGGCCCGAGCGGTCCGATCTGGAATTCCCACTGCCCCGGCATCACCTCGGCGTTGATCCCGGACACGCCCAGCCCGATCTTCAGGCAGGCTTCGAAGTGGTGTTCGACGATGTCGCGCCCGTAGATCTGCGAACCGCCGACGCCGCAGTAGTACGGGCCTTGCGGGTGCGGGTAGCCACCGGCGGGGAAGCCGAGCGGCCGGCCGTCCGGTTTCATGAAGGTGTACTCCTGCTCCATGCCGAACCAGCAGTCGTGGTGCCCGTACTTCTCGACCACGCTCCGCAGCAGCGCGCGGGTGTTGGTGGGGTGCGGGTTCATATCGGTGTCGAAGACCTCACAGAGCACGAGCTTGTCGCCGTCACCGCGGATCGGATCGTCGACGGCATAGACCGGCTTGAGCACGCAGTCGGACCGGTTGCCCGGCGCCTGATTGGTCGAGGATCCGTCGAAGCCCCAGAGCGGGGGCTCGACGCCCTGGTCGATGACCTTCGTCTTCGACCGCATCAACGGGGTCGGCTCCGTGCCGTCCAACCAGATGTACTCGGCCCTGTACTTCTTGCTCATTTGCGTGATCTCCGTTTTTCAGTGGCCAGGCGCCCCTGGCCTGGTTCGAACGTTCAGGAACCAGATTATGCCATCTTGGCCGAATTCGTTCACCGGACCCTTCTGGTAGGAAAGTTGGGGGCCGGGCCCGTCAAACGCAAGGTGGCCCTCGGCCGCGCGCTCAACGGGCCGGCAGCAGCCGCCTCAGCTCCTCGTCGACGTTCGTGATGAGGTAGTCTACATGGACTCCACCGCACGGGTAGCCAAGGCTATGGCTTGATGAGCAAGCGCCCCCCGAGAACGGACAACACCACTAGACCGGCGAGCCCGAGCAGCGGGACGACTCGGTCGCCCCATTTCGTTCCTGTCCATTGAAGGTAGTGGGCGCGGTAGAGCAGATCGATCCTGCGGGTATCCCGGCCGTACTGCCGGAAGCGCAGCGTGTTCCAGTCCAGCGCGATCTCGACTCCGGTGGTCGTAGTTGCCTCGAGGCCTTCGAGCCGGTCGATGTCGCCGTAACGGTCCGGATCGGTCCGGATGGCGTCTTCGAACAGACGCCGAACGTCGTCGTCGGAGGGCTCCGGCCTGGGGGCGTCG
>JANQEF010000285.1 GCA_028278465.1 Dehalococcoidia bacterium
GAATCCGACGTTGGTTTCCTGGCGTCGAACTTGAGGGTCTGCCACCTGACCGGACGATCGTCAGGATGCGGGGCAAGACCCATACCTACTCGAACAGAGATCTGCTGCGCTGGTCAGCGGACGAAGCACTCCGAACTCGAATCGACGCCGACTTCGCAGGACCGTGAGCGCACGCGGAGGGTTGCGTCCGCGACCTGATGGGACCGGCCGGGTCCAGTCACCGGGCCGTGGCGGTGGTCAGTCGTCCGGCCCGGCGGAGTTGGAGCTAGTCGAACTCGCCATCACATCCGGCATCAAGAAGGGCGAGGCGTAGCTTCGAAATCCGCGGTTGCGACCCTTACGTCTTTAGATTGAACAGTTGCGTTACACTGGGACTGATGAGGCGGCCGGCTCTTGGGGTGGTGGTAGCAGTGTGTCTCCTGCCGGCAGCGGCCGTCGCACAGGAACAAGATCTGGAACCCAGCGAAGAAGACGTCAGCTTCCTCAAGGAGTTCACGGAAGAGCCAGCCAAGACCGTCGTCAGCACGCTCATCACCGCGCTCGACCGTGTCCCGAAAGAGGGTCAGCGCTTCGCGAGCTACAGCGAGTTTGACGACGTAACGACTATCGGCCATGCACAGGACGCTGAAGTAAAAGATGCGTTCCGAGACCCGCGGCTGATTGTGGCGCTTCCTATCAAGGGAAAGAATACGTGGGACAACCACCACAGCAAGCGTCCCAAGCACGTAATCATCACGGTGCAGGTCATCGGTATGCGGCACTCGCTGGATGATGCGCGCCAGCTCGCTGTCATCTACGACAAGAAACGCCACAAGACCCGCTCCCAAAGCTACGACTCGTCGGTGGCCGACAGCGAGCGTCACTGCGGGGTAAAGAGCTACTCCTGCTTCGCTGAGACTCGCGGTTACCTGGTGCCGTACAAGGTCTTCAAGAAAATGGCCAAAGCAGAGCGCGTAGCCATGCGGGTTGGCCCATACAAGTTCGAAGTGAAGTACCGCGAAGCCTGGGTGGAGCTGGTCACGAAGCAAAAGAAGGCCAAGAAGTAGGCCGCCTTGCGCTTTCCATCTCTTACGCGCGCTGCGCCGGTCGTGCTACCACACGACGCAGCGTCGCCGGCACACCGTCCGACGGTCGCCACCGGAGCAGGTGCCACGGCAGGCCGTCGCTGTTGAGCACGGCGCGCGCGATCGGTCGTTCGGTTCGTATCCCGGCCGGTCGCGATAGATCGACGATCTCGGCCTCGAACGCGTCGATCACGTCCAGCCATTCGCCGGAAAGCTGGCCAGCCGCGGGCGGCCCGAGCACCACCGGGACGCCCTGCCAGTCGTACTCGATGCCGTTCTCGTACAACAGTCGAATCGAGATGCGCAGCTCGGCGCCGCCGGGCACCCGTCCCGCGCCGACGCAGCAACTCACCCAGCGCACGAGCATGGACTCTTTGACTTCCCGCCGGAATGCTTTGTCGGCGGCGGTGTAGACATCGCGTACATACCGCCGTGGGTCCGCAGCCGTGCGCACCGGCTCGCCCGCCGCGACATGCCTCAGCAGATGGAACAGTGTGTCTTCGTCGATGTGGTGTCGAACTGCGCACAAGGCGATCGTAAACACGAGATCCTCGGGCGCGTCGTAAGTGCCTGGGCGCCAGCCTTCGAGCGCGGCTCGAAGGACGGGGGAGGGGAGGCGAACCAGGTAGCGAGAGGACTGGGAGATCGGACAACAGCTGGCCGCCGCGCCCCTGATGTCTGTGCGGCCGGTGCCCGCGAGCTCGCCGCCGGCCCCGGCCGAGTGTTGGGCCGGACTGCACAAACCTCCGGGGCGCGCCGGCTCGCCATTGTCCGATCCCCCATGCCCATCGTCTCGTGCACCGTCGAGAGACCCGCCGTCAGGCAGCCGTCGGTCGAGATCCTCGACGGTGCCGTCTGAGG
>JANQEF010000058.1 GCA_028278465.1 Dehalococcoidia bacterium
CGACGACCGAGCGGGAACGCGGCTGAAGCCCTCGGTTCAGCGCCTCCAGAAAAAGCAGGCAGGAATCCTCGATGCGTCGCAGGTCGGCGGCGGTCTCACCACGCGAAGGACCGTCGCGGTCGACCGACGCGTGCTCGGTGAACCGCTTAATCCTCAGTAGTGCCGGCTGGATGCGCGTGTTGATCGCGTCTGCGCAGCGGTGCCTGTCGCCCTCGTCCAGCGCGTGCAGCAGGTTGGAGATCTGGCCGGTCAGCTCCTCGGCAGACGAAAGGACCTCGCTCATGTCCTTCCGGCCAACCGACCACCCGGCGGAATCGGCCTCATCGAGGACCATCTCGCCGTAGCCAACGATGTGGTTCAGATAGGTCCTCAGCTCGTGCCTGATCTCAGACATGCCCGTCGCATCTACGGGCAGGACGATTTCAGCAGGGAGGACTGATCGCTCACCGACCACTCGACCGCTCCTGGGTTCGAATCCGCTAGGACCCTAAAAGTGCGTTTATTTTGTCGAGCAGCCGCTTGAAGTCAATCGGCTTCACATCGAAGTCGTCGCATCCGGCTTCGAGTGCTTTCTGGCGGTCACCCGCCATTGCGTGGGCGGTGAGAGCGATCACCGGGATGTCCGAAGTGCTCTCATCACTCTTGAGCCGTTTCGTCACCTCCCAGCCGTCCAACACGGGCAAACTCATGTCCATCAGGATGATGTCCGGCCGCTGCTTGCCGACCTGCTCAAGCGCCTCGCCGCCATCGACCGCGATGTTCACTTCATAGCCTCGCCTCACCAGGCGACGCGAAAGCATGTCGCGGTTCATCTCGTTGTCTTCGACCATCAACACTGTCGTCATGACGCCTCCGTCCTCTGGTGCTGCGCTATATCACGCTCAGCATGTCTTCAGGCACGTGCTTTTCGGTATCGCGGGGGAGCATCACTGTGAACGTCGAGCCTTCACCCAGCGTGCTCTCGACCGTGATGTCTCCGCCCATGAGGTTGCAGAACTGCTTGCTGATCGTGAGCCCGAGCCCGGTGCCCTCGAACTGTCGCGAGGTTGAAGAGTCGGCCTGTGCAAACTCCTCGAAGACGCGTGCGACCTGCTCGGGCGTCATCCCGATCCCGGTGTCGATGACGCGGGCGCGTATGCAGTCCTCGTCGTTGTGGGTGAGAGTCTCCACTTCCAGCCGAACAGTCCCATCGCTGGTGAACTTGGCCGAGTTACTGAGCAGGTTGAACACCACCTGTCTCACCTTCGTAGAGTCTGCGCGCATCATTCCGAGGTTCGGTTCGATGTCAGACTCCAGCTTGTTCCCGTTCTTGTCGACCAGCGGCTGGATCACGGTCATGACCTCGTCGAGCTGCACGCCGAGGTCGAACTCCTCCACATACACGTCCATCTGGCCGGCCTCGATCTTCGAAAGGTCCAGCACGCCGCTGATCAGCGTTAGCAGGTGGCGGCCGGCGACGTTGATCCGTTTGAGGTCGGGCACCAGCGAGTCCTGCTCAAGCTCCTCCGCCTCCTCCTCCAGCATCTCGCTGTAGCCGATGATGGCGTTCAGAGGCGTTCGCAGCTCGTGGCTCATGTTCGCCAGGAAGTTGCTCTTCGCCTGGTTCGCCTGCATGGCATCGTCACGTGCCGCGGCGAGCTCAGATTCGTACTGCTGGCGCACCTCGATATTGCGGGCGAGGTTCGACGACATCTCGTTGAACGCCACCGCCAGGTCGCCAACCTCGTCCGATGAGACCGACGGGATCTCGCGGTGCACGAAGTCGTCTGTTCCTACGGTCTGCTCGATCTCACGGGCTCGCGCCGCTACGGTGTGAACCGAACGGGTGAGCCGCCGGACCAGGAAGGCCGCAAGCGCGCCGCCGATCACGATGGCCGAGACGGCGACGATCACGGTTGCAGTCGCAGCGAAGCGCTGCCTTTCCTGGGCGGAGGCAGCCGATTCCTGCGTAAGTTCCTGGACGCTTGTCCTGATGCTGACGATCTGGGTTACAAGCTCCTCGGACTGGTTCTGAAGGCGCGTCAGGATCTGTGCAGCGTCAATGTCTCGTTCTTCAAGCAGAGCGGTCGCATAGACCGCCGTTTCCGTCGTGTACAGCGTGTCGGTCTGCTTCAGCGTCTCCATCTGGTTCAGCAGCTCCACGTACCTGGGACTGGCGGCAAACGAGCCGTCTGACTGCTCCGAAGCGACTATGTCGATCGTTTCGTCGATCAGCCTCGCCGTCTCGGTTGACTCAACCTTGGACGACTCGAACCTCTCGGCGATGACGTTGCGCCTTCCCTGCGGGACCAGGCCGGCCATCTCGTCGTTTAGATCTCGCCTGTTGTTGATGCCGCGCTCGATCGAGGCGACGTTGTCCGTGATGGCGAGGTCGCTCTTCACAACGACGTTGATCTCGCTACCGACTGAGCGAATCTGGATGAACGAGTATCCGCCGACGATGATCAGCCCGATCAGCAGCAAGACGGCGATGCCGCCAACCTTGACGCTGATCGTTGGTCTGACTCGGGGAATCGACATCGATGCGGGTCTCGTCCTCCGTGGCGTCTTAGTCGCCGGTAGCATGCGGATACCGATCAATTCGCCGGATTGTATTGGTATTTCCGTTCATCCCCAAAACCGGTGCTGGTCCGATCCGAATCCGCTCCAACCCTGCTGTCCGATATTCGATCTGCGGTTGCTGACGGGCGCGGATCGAGTTGCTGTGTGGCTCCGCCATCAGAGTGAGCTTCGTCCTCCGGGCGCGCCTGCGCATCACAGAATCCTGTTATTTATGGAGCCGCGTGGGATTTGACGGTTTAGTGGTAGTCGGCGCCCGATGGTGGTGAATGGGATGTGGTGAACCGCGGCCGCAAAGCCGTCACCTACGCCCGCACGCCGAACTCGGCCTCGAACCCCTGCCACACATCCTCCGGCACAGGTGTAGTTGCTGCTGCCAGTGCCTCGTCGAACTCGGACAGGTTGGCGGAACCGGTCAGCACGATTCCGTTGCCATTCACCGGCGCGTTCATCGCGAACTGCATCGCCAGGTCCCTGATACTCAGCCCGCGGTTCTGGCACCACCGCCACATGGCGTGAGCCGGTGGGTACACCGACGGGTCCAGGTAGCTGCCCACAGCCGCCGGGATCACCTTCCCATCCTCATCGTGGATTCCACTCTCTATTCTCTGCGCTGGCTCCGGACCGGCCAACAGCCCATCGCCAAGCGGGCTGCCGATGATGATCCCGACGTCATGCTCGAGCGCGAACGGAATCGCCTCGTCCGCAAGCGTCTGGTCCAGCAGCGTGTAGTTGAGGAACGACAGGATGATGTCCACGCCGGCCTTGATCGCCCGAATGTGGAACTCCGGCTGCCGCACTCCGACGCCGACGGCGCCGATCCGCCCCATCTCCTTCCACTCGAGCATCACCTCCAGGCACTCACCGAGCGGCTCTTCTATATCGTGGCGCGGGCCGTGGATCAGGACCGAGTCGACGTAGTCGGTCCGCAGCATTCTGAAGCTATTTTCGAGGCTCCAGGTGGTCGCCTTCCTGGACCAGTCGCGCAGGTACTTCGGGTGGGAGCCGACCTTGGTCTGGAGGTAGATCTTGTCTCGCCAGCCGTCCGCCAGCGCCATCCCGATCCGCCGCTCGCTCTCGCCGTAGTTCGGTGACGTGTCGACGAAGTTGACGCCCC
>JANQEF010000142.1 GCA_028278465.1 Dehalococcoidia bacterium
CGATGCCACGTTCGACGATCTCATTCAACGGCCCCGTGACGGTGGCCTGCATCGGGGTCGTGCCCCACTGGACCAGCGCGGCCGGAGTTTCCGGGGACATGCCGTTTGATGTTAGCGACGCAACGATCTTCGGCATGCTCTTCCAGCCCATGACAAAGGCCAGCGTCCCGCCGATGCGCGCCAGAGATTCCCAGTTGAGCAACGAGTCCGGCTTTTCCGGGTCTTCGCTGCCGGTCACGATCGTGAACGACGATGCCATACCGCGCTGCGTGATCGGGATCCCGGCATACGAAGGAGCTGCGATGGGCGATGTGACGCCGGGTACAACCTCCCACGGCACTCCGGCCTCCTGCAGCGCCAGCGCCTCTTCGCCGCCGCGGCCGAACACGAACGGGTCGCCGCCCTTTAACCGGCATACCGACATGCCGCTCTTGCCCAGCCGGACAAGCTCAGCGTTTATCTCGTCCTGGCTCATCCGGTGGTCGCCGCGACGCTTGCCCGCGTCGATCAACTCGGCGTCTGCGCGAGCCTCCGACAGAAGCTTCTTCGATGCAAGGCTGTCGTAGACGACCGCATCGGCCGTCCGCAGGATTTCGAGGCCGCGCAAGGTGATCAACCCGGGGTCGCCTGGACCGGCGCCGACCAGGTAAACGGTCCCCGCCACAGTCACTTCACACCTTCAGGCGTTTGTCCCGTCAGGTCGGCGGCCCCGTTGCTGAGAAGCTCTTCGGCGAGCTCGTTGGCGAAGTCTTTTCCCTCGGCGGCCGGTCCTTCGCGATCAGCCCGAAGAACACGGCTACCGTCAGTGGCGCCTGCGAACGAGTGAATCGATATGTGGCCGTCTCGCACACGAGCGTGAGCTGACACGGGCGCCGAGCAGCCGCTCTCCATGGCAGCCAGGAAGATTCTCTCAGCGTCGACGGCTATACGCGTCTCTTCGTGTTGAAGCGGCTTTGTCATTGCCTGCGTTTCGGCATCATCGGCACGCGTCTCAATCGCCAGCGCACCCTGCCCAACGGCCGCTACGAAGTCCCAGCACTTCAGGTACTCGGTGACCCTGTCTTCGAGGCCGAGTCGCTTGAGCCCTGCGGCTGCCAGCACAATGGCATCAGGACCGTCTTCGGAGTCCAGCTTCTCCAGGCGTGTCGGCACGTTCCCGCGTATCGGCACAACGTTCAGGTCAGGCCGTTTCTCGAGCAGCAGGGTCTTGCGACGAGCGCTTCCGGTACCGACTGTCGCGCCCGCTGGAAGATCCATGAGCGTGCGGCCGTCCCGGCTCACGATCACGTCGCGCGGATCCTCTCGGTATGGCACTGCGACGATGCAGAACTTCGCATCAAGCGTTGATGGCATGTCCTTGAGGCTGTGGACAGCGACGTCGATGTCTCCCGCAGCCAGCACGCTCTCCAGCTCGGACACAAAAACGCCGTAGCCAACCGCCGCGATGTCCGACTTCTGGTCTCTGTCGCCTGCAGTACGCACGATCTCACGTTCGAATCGTACGTCGGGGTTGCCCTTCTTGAGCGACTCGATCACCAGGTCGGCCTGCGCCAGGGCGAGAGCGCTGCCGCGTGTGCCGACCCTGATGGTCCTGCTCATCTCACTCCGCCCGTTTAGTGCGGCGCCGGGGTTTCGATCCGCTGGCAGGAACCGTACGGCGCGCAGGACTTGCAGGCGACGCTCTCGAGCCCCGCGATCAGCTCGTCCTGTGCCTTCCTGGCGTCGCCGTTTTCGGCTCTGTCGAGCCACGACAGCGTCATGAAGTCCTGCCACTTTTCAGGACACATCACCAGCCCGCGGCCTCGCACGTCTTTCCTGGCGTCAGCGAGGATCGGTCCAACATTCGCCCAGCGAAGGCAGTTGCAGGTGTCTGCAGTCATCTCTTCACGCAGTCGCCGTGCAAGCGCGGGCGAACTGCCTGCAGTGCTGACGGCTACAGTGACCTCATTGCGGTGAATCAGCGCCGGGGCGATGAATGTGCAGAGCGGCGTCACGTCCATCACATTGAGCAGTACGTTGCGCTCCTTCGCCTCAGCGGAGATCGCCTCGTTGATCTCCTGGCTTGAGGTGTCGGCGACGATTGCCACCCAGGCGCCTTCCAGGTCGCCGGGCTCGTACTTTCGCTGCGTCCACTCGATCGTTCCGTTGGCGGCGAGCTCTTTGAGCCGCGGCGAGGTGTCCGCTTCCGGGCAGAAGAGGCGCACCTTGGCGCCACACTCCAGCAGGTACTCGACCTTGCGCTGGCCCTCGTGGGCGTCGCCGCCGAACACCAGCCCGAGCCGGTCCTGGACGTCAAGAAAAATTCCGTAGTAGCGTGGCAATCTGGACTCCTCGCAATGGCGATCTCGCCGCGAAGCTGTTGACTAACCGACTCCGAGCTTCTCCAGCTCTTCGATCTTGAACTCGTCCTCAACGAAGTAGCGCACCCTTGTCTTTTTGTACTCGCGGGTGCTGTACAGGAGGAGGCGGTCGGTGAGTCCGGTGCGGATTTCAATGTCCCGTGCAATATCTTCACACTCGTCCTTCGTGGTGGCGTGAACCATCGTGAAGTGCGAGTAGTGCCAGTCGTCATACGTCGGGCGCTGGTAACAGTGAGTCACGGCCGCCGAGGTCGCCATAATCTCGCCCACTTCCTGCGCTCGCTCCTCCGGCACCTTCCACACGATCATGGCGTTGGCGCTGAAGCCGGCCCTGCGGTGGTAGAGCACGGCGGAGTAGCGACGCATCAGGCGACGTTCCACCATCTCGTCGCAGTAGGCGAACAACCCATCGACTGACATGCCCAGCCGCTCCGCCATCGGGTCGAAGGGCCTGCTAACCAGCGGCAGGTCTTCCTGCAGTTCCTTGATGAAGGCGGTGTCCAGCTCCGACAGTTCTTGTGCCTTGTTCCAGCCCTCGCCCGGATTGGTCGATCCGTTGGTGGGCGTTTTGCCTGCCTCGTCCGGCACGAAGTACGTGCGAGCGTCGGAGACCTTCTTCTCCATGTCGAAGTTGACGCCGATCTTGAAGAACCGGATTGTCGGCAGAAGCCTGGTTGCCTCGGCGCCGGTCGCGCGGCCCAGCAGCTCTACTTCGTCAGCGACGGAGCGGCCGGGCGGGACCGCCAGCGTGAACCAGAGGTTGAACTGGCCTTCGCGAGCGTAGTTGTGGCTGATTCCGGGGTGACGGTTTAATAGCTGCGCGGCCGCATCAAGGCCTTCCGGCGGGAAGCGCATCGCAACCAGTGTTGAGCTGTAG
>JANQEF010000176.1 GCA_028278465.1 Dehalococcoidia bacterium
GGTTGTTCACGCTCTCCTCGCCGAACACGTCGGTAGCGACGAACGAGCCCTGCTGCGTCAGCTGCCAGAACAGGAATAGCACCAGCCCGAGCAGTCCCAGGTCCAGGTAGTAGCGCTGCACGAACGCCAGACGCGGCGGGCGGGCACGTGATCGCCTGTCGGTCAGCAGTCCGAGACGAGCCGCTCGCAACGCCGGTATGAAGAGCGCCAGCATGCTGAGCACACCGCCGATCAGCGCAAGCTGGTAGGCGCTGGCAGTCAGCTGCACCGGCAGCGCGGCGCCGGCGTTCAGGTCCTCGTAGAACGGCAGCATCCCGATGGCCGAGACGCCGCCCAGCGCCAGCAGCGGGCCTATGAGCACGGCGAACGCAGAAAGCACGCCTGCCTCGATCACGAAGACGGCCAGGATCTGGCGTGACGTCGCGCCGCGCGACCGCAGCAACGCAACTTCCGACCGCTGCGCGTCCACCAGCAGCGAAGCAAGCGTCACGACGTAGTACAGCACCACCAGCACGATCAGGATCAGTACCACGAACATCGGCAGGCGGTTGAAGAACAGGTCCGACTCGAACTGCTCGAGCACCTCGCCGAGATCTGTGTCCAGCACGAAGCTATCGACAACGGCGCGCAGTTCGTTACCAGTGACCTCGATCGTTCGCCTGATGTTCGTCGTCTGGCTGGCGTCGATAGCCTGCGGGTCGACATCGAGGATGAACGCGAAGTCAGCGCCCATCGCCGGGAAGTAGCGGCCGATGCCGTTCAGGATCGACTCTTCCTCGACTATGAAGCGGGCGAAGTCTAGTTCGAGGCCGCGCGCCGCGAAGGTATCGTCGTAGATGCGCCACAGCGGCAGCTCGGGGTTTGTGCGCTCGTAGATGCCGACCAGCCGCACCGTCAGTCGCTGGCGGCGGTCGTTCCAGAAGATCTTGCCCTTCAGCTCGCTGCCGATCTCCATCTGGAACAGGTCAGCGGTCGGCCCGTCTAGCAGCGCCTCGACGTAGTAGGTCTCGCCCTCGGGAGGCAGCACGACCGCGGGCTCTGGCATACGCCCGACAGCAACCCGGATGTTCTCGTTGAACGCTGGAACGGTCGAGAACGAGAGACGCTGGCAGTCACAGGCGATCGTGCCGTTCTCGACGTCGTCCTCCGGCCGCGGCAGGCTGTTCTCGGGCCGGCATGGACACTCGCCGGGCAGCACCTGCGGCGGCGGCTCGTCCAGCAGGAAGGTCCAGGTCTTGAAGACGTACTGATCCTCGTGCAGGAACGGCCGCATGCGGTTGATGATGCTGCCGCCCATCGCGTCCAGCACGATCTGCCGGTTTTCCGGCGTGATCGGCACCACGCCTGCCTGCACTTCGAGGTCCAGGTCGAACTGGTCCACCGTGTTGAGCGACCGGTCGAGCGCCAGGTTCCTGAGCGAGTCGAAGTAGATGGCGGCGCTCGCCATGACGGTGACTGCGAGCACGACGCCGATCACCACCGCCGACAGCAGCCGCGCGTGTGCCGCAGTGCGACGCGCAACCAGCAGCAGTGACGCCGTGAGCACCGGCTAGCCTCCGGTCCTTGTCAGCACGTGCAGCGGCAGCCGCGGGAAGGCTCGCAGCAGCCCGGCGAGGATCACGGCCGCCGTCACAGTCGTGACCAACAGGATGATGGCGACGGGCAGCCAGTCGATCTGCAGGATGAACGGCGGCAACAGCCGGTCGCCGGTCTCGGTGAACGCCATCGAGTTCATGGCGATGCGGCTGACGCCGAGCCCGGTCAAGATGCCGAGCACTATGCCAACGACGCCGATCAGCGCATGCTCGATGATCACGATCCGCAGAAACTCGGGCCGCGACAGTCCGATCGCCCGCATGTACGCCGAATCATGCTCGGTGCTCTTTGAGTGCGCCGACAGATAGGTGATGTAGCCGAGCGTGGTGGCTATGCCTGCCAGGATCAGAGCAACGACACCCATCCCGCGCCACCCGGCGACCGCCAATGGGTCGACAGTCGTGTCCAGCAGCATCGCCTGCCGGTCAATGATCCGGCCCGACCTGAACACCTCGCGTATCTCATTGCGGACCTCGATGTGGCGCTCGGTGTCGATAGACGCGAAGAGCTCGTTTGCGCCGATCTCTCGCAGCCCGCGCAGGCCCAGGAAGTCGAGCAGCGATGTGACGTCGGCCACGATGAACGGCTCGCGCTGGGAGTCGAGCGTCGGGAAGAAGCGCAGCACGTCGACGATCTCCAGCGGAACGAAGCCGCCGCCGATGCTGGCAACGAACGGCGCGCCGATGCGGGAGTTGGTCTCGGAGAGGAAGGTGAGGCTGGCGATGACGGGCAACGGGCCGGCTGTGGCGGTGCGGTAGATGCCGCGGATGCCGCCGTTCGTGCCTCTGTCGAGCGAGATCACGGCGTTGTTGCGGCCCGGCTCGCCAACGCCCGGCGCCTCCGGCTCGATGCCGTAGACGGTGTCGAGGCCGTTGGACGTTGGCAGCCCCGTCCACAGCCCGGCGTCGTCAAACGAGATCACCGTCTCTTCGAAGCCCGGCCCGACCGCGACGAGGTCATCGATAGAGAGCGTGGTGGGCGTTCCACCGTCGCCGCCCGCCTGCATGAAGGTCTGAATCGAGATCAGTTCGATCGGGTGCTTCAGGTTGTCCGGCACCTCGACGCTCTGCACCGCCCACTCGCCGCCAATCTGGCCCATCGTCGCCGTCATCGTCCTGTCCTCTGCGCCGCGCAGGATCATCCACAGGAAGTGGTCGTTCACGAACGGCTCCTGCTTCGCCCACATCCTCAGCTCTTCCACGCCGACCGGCAGCAAGATCGGCTCCGGCTTTACCTGCACATTGATCTGTTCGAGCAACGACCTGATGTCCTGGTTTGCGAAGTCCTCGCGCACCCAGCCGACCTTCGGGAACTCGATGGCATCGACAGCGAGCATCTGGAACTCCGGCCCGGAGTTGGTGGTGCCGACCGTCGCGCTACGGCGCATCGCTATCGTGGCGACGTCCACGCCCTCTATCGCCTGCACCTCAGCCAGGTGGTCGGCGGAGACGGTCTGGTTCGTGCCGGACGGGATCACGCGGATGTCGGCGCCGGTCTCGTACAGAACCTGTTCGGTGCTGCTCCTCTCCAGCGTCGAAGCCAGCGTGCCGGACAGCACGCCGAGCCCGCCTGTGAGCACGAGCAGGATGATGGGCCACGAGTACCAGTAAGGCCGTCTGCCCAGACGCCAGAAGCCGACCGATATCGCCGCCGAGCCTGAACGGCTGGCGACGGCTGATACGAACCTCGCGATCAGCGGGAAGAGGCGCAGGAAGACGAGCGCCACAACGACCAGGAAGATGGCCGGAGCGAAGAGCAGCGTGAAGTCGGCCTGCTGGCCGCCGTCGCGCGAGGACGAGATGACGGAGCCGCGGGAGTTGAGCTCCCACCAGATCAGCCCGCCGAGCACCAGGAACAGCGCATCGAGGTAGTAGCGCTGGAAGAGCGGCGGCCTGTCAGGGCGCGACCTCGACGCCTGGTCCGAGACCACGCCGCGGCGTGACGCCATCAACACCGGCGCAAGTATCACGATCATCGCCGCGAGTCCTGCTGCAGCCGAGTACACCCACGCCACCCACGTCAGCTCAACATCCAGTGTCGATCCGCCCGTGATCTGGTCGAACACCGGCAGCCTTCCCATCTGCCAGACGCCGGCCGCGGCCAGCAACGGCGCGACAAGAACCGGAATCCCGATCAGCAGCAGCGTCTCCAGCGCCTCGAACCGCAGGATCTGCGCCACGCTCAGCCCGCGGCTGCGCAGCATCGCCGTCTCGCCCTGCCGCCTCGTCGCGAGCAGGCCTGACACCAGCAGCAGGTAGTACACGACGATCACGACTGTCAGAGCCGCCAGGAGGAACATCGGGATCCTGACGAACGTGATCTTCTCCTCCAGCCGCTCGAAGCTCGGGTCGAGGTTCGTGATCACCGTCGGCCGCACGATCTCCTTGGCGATGTCGTCCTCAAGCGTCTTCAGCCGCTGGATCATGTCGGCTGTCGAGGCGTTGTTGAGCCTCTCGACATCTGTGAAGAAGACCCAGTTGAAGTCGGCTGGCAACCCAGCGTTCGAAGGCCCGACGCCGCGGATGTTGCCATTCCACGTGGTGTGCAGCACCAGCGGCAGGTCTCGGCCGCCGAACTCCAGCGGCGGCGAAGGCCGCAGGATCGCCGTCGGGAAGCCGAGCCAGAACTGCGAGCTCTCGTCGATCGTCCTGAAGATTCCGGTGATCCGCACCATCACCGTCCCGATGCCGCGCGGCTCGGAAACCGCCTCGATCACGTCACCAACCTCAAGCGTGATGAACTCGTTGCCGTGCTTGCGGTTGATGCGGTCCCTGTTGAGCGACGCCTCGACGATCCGTACACCGTCCACTATCTCCACCTGGTCAGTCGGGTGACGGCCCTCGATGTAGATCACCTCGGATTCGAGGCCTGTCATCGTCTGGAAGAACGCCCGTGACGAGAGCGGCTGGGTCAGCGGCGGCTCGCCGTTGACGTTCCAGAAGTGCGGGCATCGTCC
>JANQEF010000198.1 GCA_028278465.1 Dehalococcoidia bacterium
ATCGCCGCACGCTCCGGGTCGAGTCCGTTCAGCCGACAGACGTATGAGAACGCCTTTTCGACCGTTTCGAGGTAGCCGGAGTGGCCGATGTCAACCAGCGAGTCCTGGTACTGCTCGATCCGCTGCCTGTAGCGCAACTGCGCCCAGAACTGGGCTGCATCCCTGTCACTGCCTTGCTCTTGCAAGAAATCGGCGATGTACGGCGTGAGGCTGCCGCCGAGGTCGAGGACTGTGCCGAACAGGTCGAATGTAAGCGCCTTCGTGTTTTCTAGCTCTGGCTGCAAGTGAATCACCGGGTCTTTCTCTCGTTGACAGCGTCCGAAACGGCGTCTGTGATGTTACGTGCCACCGCGCTGGTGGCACCTGTGACGGTACTGACTGGAGTCATCATGCGCGTTACCTGTTCCATTGGAGGCTTCACACTCATGAGCGCTCGGCGGCTCCTGTGCAGGCTCCAGTTGAGCCGGCGAATGACAAGCCAGTAGAACGTGATCGCCCCGACCGATCCCATGATCCCGAGGACGCCGAAGTAACCCCAGCGCCAGTCAAGCTCCGGGATGTTTGAAAAGTTCATACCGTAGATGCCTGCCAGGAGGCTGAGGGGCAGGAATACTGCCGCCACGATGGCAAGCACCCGCATCGTCTCGTTCTGCTTGATCCCGATCGAAGACAGGTATGTCGCCAGCGCGTTGTCGGCCGTGTCTCGTATCCCCTGGTTGATCACATCGAGTTGGATCATCTGGTCCTGCAGGTCCCGGAAGTACATCGAGTCGCGCTCGCCGACCAGGTGGAACTCGTCCCGGCTCAGGCGGCTGAACGCCCTGGCCTGGGGAGCGATGGTTCGCTGTATGCGAATGGTCGACCGCTTGAGCTGGAGTATCTGCTGCAAGACCTCGCGACCGGGAGCGTCGATGGCCGCCTCTTCGAGCCCGGCCGCAACCGTGCCGAGGTGGTCGAGAGCTGGCAGCACCGCGTCCTGCAGAGCATCGAGCACCATGTAGGTGAACAGCCCGGCGGACCGGTCCATAAGCCGTGGATCGCGCCTGACTCTCGTCATCACCGCGTCTATCGAGATCAGCTCGACCCGGTGCAGCGTGACAACCGTGCTATCGGCGATGAATACCGAGAGGCGCGCCGTTTCGACGAAGTCTTCCTCGGACGAGTAGTCGATGCCGTGGACGATGAGGAACAGGTGCGAGCCGTACTCATCCACCTTCGCCGGCTGATGTTGCTCGCCGAGGGCGTCTTCGATCGCCAGAGTGTGGAAGCCCATCTCCTGGCTCAGGAAGTCACCTGCCTCGGAGTCTGGATCGTAGATGTCCACCCAGAGCAGACCGTCTGTGTCCTCTTGTGCTTCCCTGAGCCGCTCCGGTGACAGGTCACTTTCCAACTCACCGTCCGAACTGGCATAGAACGATCGAATATGCACTTTGTTCCTCCCATCGAAAGATCGGTCCGACACTAGAACAGCGTCTCTCCCTCACTGAAGTGACCGAATTGTATGGCTGGAGCTTGAGGCGCTCCGCTCGTCGGCCTGGCGCGGGTCTGCACCGTAGTCCGCGTGAGCCAATCGGCACGCTCATCTTTACCCGTTTGTAACCGTCGTTGACCGTAATGAGACGCGTGGCAAACGTGCGTAAACCCTAGACTCCACGGCGCGACGGTGAACGCTGTCGCTCACCCGGCACCTTCGAAGGAACCAAATTGGCTGCCTCCGAATCAGACTCTTCTCCCACTGTGAATACCTGCACGAACTGCCTCGCCGAGTTCGAATGGACACCGTTTGTCCAGGACGGCGAGGAGTTCTGCTGCTCTGGCTGCGCGGGCGGCGGTCCGTGCATCTGCACCTACGATGGCGCTCCGCACCTCACCGAGGCCGGCGGCGCTGCCGATTCGTCTGACCAGGTCGATGTATCGCCTGGTGACGAAGATGAAGCCTCAGATGGTTCCAACGTTGCTGCCTTCGTATCTTCTGGCGATGCTGGCGAGCCGCCTCAGCCACCGCCCGCGCCTTCACTAACGCCGGGCGATGAAGAGCCGCCGACCAACGGCCGCCTCGCCATCATCATGGCTGCGATCTCCGAGATGCCGACACCGGTGCAGGAGGCTGTGCAGGCGCGCCTATCGAACTCCGGCACAGATGAAGAAGTTGGCGAGACGCTCGGGCTGACCGCAGATGAGCTGCGGGAGCTGATCGAGCAGGGTCAGGCGATCCTCGACCGCACGATCGGCACAGATTTCACCATTCGCTACATCGGCCCGGAAGAGATCGCCGAGGACGACGCGCCGGAACCCGAGTTCCCTTCGTTCGAAGAAGAAGAGGAGACCGAAACTCCGGCAGTAACACCTGTAGATGTCGACGACGATCTCGGGGAGCGGATCGCCCGGTCCTTCGGCGCGCTGACCGACTCGTCGACCATCGAAAGGCTGGAAGACCCGGCGTCACGCGATGTTCTCTCCGAGACGCTGCGCGAGGTTGGCAACCTGCTGCGCCTGGCGTCCGAGCGCCTCACATCTGACGAAGAGCCCGCGCTGCCGTTGCGAGAAGCGCTGGCAGACTCCCGCGAGAGCGATGAGCCGATCACGCTGGCCGTGGAGACCACAGCCGATGTCTCGCAGTTCCTGATGGCGCTGCAGGAGCTCGACTCCGTGCAGTGGGCGAAGCTGCAGAGCCAGGCCGATGGCAGGACCGAGTTCAGCCTCGTCGTCCGCACCACGATGGGCTTTGTCCGCGAGCTGATGTCGATGGACAGCCCACTGCGGCCGTCGCGCATACAGATGTCAGGCGACGAGATCACGATCGGCCTGCCTGGCGGCGAGCACAGCGCAAACGGCGCAACGCCCGGCCCGCGCTTCGAGATAGCGGTCGACGCCTTCTTTGGAGCACGCCACTTCATCGAATCTGAAGAGAACCAGAGCGCGCCTCACCACCACTCGTACCGCGTCGAGTCGACCTTCGTGACCTCGGAGCCGGAGAGCCGCGGTTTCGTGCTCGGCTTCGCCAATGTGCGCGAGATGGTGGATGCGACGGTGATGGCGTACAGCGAGACGCTGCTGAACACGCAGGAGCCGTTCAGCGACATTGCGCCGACGACCGAGAACCTGGCGCGTGTCCTCTACCGGCAGGTTTCGGAGCGGCTCGCTGAGCTCGACATTTCGACGATCACCCTCGACCGCATTCGCGTGTGGGAGAGCCCGACCAACTCGGCCACCTATTCAGACCACAGTGCAGGAGCAACAGCAGATGCTGCAGTTGCGTCGTAGAGACCAGTACGCCCTTGGCGTGCTGACGATAGTTATCGCCGCGCTGGTGGTCTACTTCGGCGTGATCTTCCCGCGCGACGCTGACACCATCTTCCCGTGGTCGTCTGACGGCTGGGGCCACCTGGTCAAGGCCGAGTACCTGCGCGACCAGATCGGCGACGGGAACCTCTACCCGGACCTGTTCCCGGCCTGGTACAGCGGCCAGCAGCTGCTGCGCTACTTCCCGCCGCTGTCGTACTACGTGGTCGTCGGCCTCGACGTCGTCACGAACAACATCTTCACCGCTGGAAACCTGTTCCTGTTCGGCGCTGCGCTATTCGGTGGGCTGTCGTTCCTGCTGTTCTCACGGCGCATCGGCATGTTCTGGGCCGTTGTCGGCGGTGTGCTGTTCATCATCTTCCCTGACAACCTCCGAGTTGCGTTCGCCGAAGGCAACCTGCCCAGGATCGCTGCTATGGCGTTCCTCCCGCTCGCCTTCTACCTGCTGCTGAACGTCCTGGAGAACCCGCGCAGCAGGCGCAACTTCTTCGGACTGGTCGCCGTTATAGGGCTGATCGTCCTGTCGCACGCCATGATGGCCGGAATCTTCGTCGTTGGCTTCGGCCTGTACACAGTCGCCTACTGGTTCATCAAGGGCGACCGGCTCAAGGTCGCGGCAACCGGCCTCGGAGCGCTCGTGACCGGCCTGCTCGTCTCCGGCTGGTGGCTGCTGCCGTCGCTAACGGGCGGACTTGCCGAGCTCGACAACACCGAGGGCAGCGAGGCGATCGCGAGCTTCCCGCCTTCGGTGGCGCTGAACCCGGGACTGCGCTCATCTGACAACGAGGTCTACTACATCGGCCTCTCTGCTGTGATCCTTGCCTTCGCGACGCTGTTCATGTGGCGGCGTCTCGAGCCGTGGATGAAGTCGCTGGTCGTTGTGACGTTCATCACCACGCTGATCGGCTCGACATTCCTGATCGACGTCTGGCGTGCGGTCCCTGCCAACGAGCTGTTCTGGGCTCGCCGGTTCATGACTTTCAGCGCCCTCGGCCTCGTGCTAATCGCCGTCCTCGTCGCCCGCCAGATCTATGCCAACGGCGCGGCGCCGGAGCGACGCTGGCTCAGGCTCGCCGCGGTCGCGGTCGTATTTCTCGTGTTCATCGACTTCCAGCCTTCACTGCAGCTCATCCGCAACCGGGAGCGCCCAGTCCCCGTCCAGGAGATGGCCGAGCAGCTTGCGGCCCTTGACGGCTGGCGTGTGGCGACGGCTGACTTGAGCCTGCTCGGCTCCGCTCCCGCCATGCTGTTCACGACGGACGGCGAGCGTGAGCAGGTGTTCGGATGGGCGTTCCAGGGCTCGATCACCGGCCCGCTGCTGGCACGCGTCAACCAGTCGTTCACCGAGGACTACCTGGAGTTCGCAACGTCGCGGCTCGACAGGCTCGGCTCGGACGATGTCGTGCTGCTGCCGCAGGAAAAGATCTCACCGGACCTTGGCGAGGCGCTCGAGTCGGACGGCTTCGAGCTGGTCGCCACTTCACGTGAACTGGAGCTCTACCACCGGGACGGCGCGCCTCGGGCGTTCACTATCCCGATGCAGGTGCTCGGCATCGGCGGCGGCGCTGAGAGCGCTTCGATGCTGTTCCCTGGCCTGACGGTCGGCTCATCTTCCAATATCGACGACTACTCGGACGAGTTCCTGCGACAGTTCGACCTGGTGCTGCTTTCGAGGTTCACCACTTCGAGCCGCGGCGGAGCAGAGGCGCGCATCGAGCGTCTCGCGACGGACGGCGTGAGGTTCCTGG
>JANQEF010000220.1 GCA_028278465.1 Dehalococcoidia bacterium
AAACCAGACACATCAAGCGGTCGGCGTTCAGCACCGGCCGGCGCCCAGGCGGGAACCTCCATTGACCTACAAGGACCAGATCGAAGACGCGCTGCGAGGCCACGGAGCGGACTACTGCGAGGTCCGCATCGAGGAGACTGACTCCACGCGGCTGACCTATCGCGGCAAGGAGCTGGAGGACATCTCGCAGACCAGCGGGCGCGGCGGCAACGTGCGCGCCGTCGTCGACGGCGGCTGGGGCTTTGCCAGCTTCAACAACCTCGCCGGGCTGAAGGAGAAGGTGGCGTCGGCCGTCGAGCAGGCGCGGCTGGTGGGCGGAGACGGGACGCAGCTCGCAGAGGTCGAGCCGGTCGTCGATATCGTGCCGCCGGTGATCGTGAACAGCGCTGCCGACGTGCCCCTCGACGAGAAGAAGCGCCAGATGGACCACTACAACGACATAGTGTGGTCCGTCGACGGCATCCAGAGCTCCGACATCGTGTACGGCGACAACCGTCGCAGGGTGGCGTTCGGCAGCTCCGAAGGCGCCTACATCGAGCAGGAGTTCAACCACGTCATCTCGCGCATCTCGGCGCAGGCCCGCGAGGGCGGAGACGTGCAGCAGGCCGGCTTCAGCCTCGGCTCGCTGGGCGACTACGAACTTGTCACTGACCTGGATGAGCAGGTGCTGGATGCGGCGAAGCGGGCCGTCGGCCTACTCTCTGCCAAAGCGCTGATGGGCGGTGAGCGGACTGTGATCCTCGACCCGGTGCTGGCCGGGGTCTTCGTGCACGAGGCGTTCGGTCATCTTTCAGAGGCCGACAATGTTTCGGAGAACGACAAGCTGCGGGACCTGATGTACATGGGCCGCAAGTTCGGCGGCAAGCATCTCAACTTCACAGACGGCGCGGCGATCCCTGGCCTGCGAGGCAGCTACAAGTACGACGACGAGGGAACGCCCGCTGTCCGGACTCCGTTGGTGCGAGACGGTGAACTGGTTGGCCGCCTCCACTCTCGCGAGACTGCGGCGAGGCTCGGCGAAAAGCCGACCGGCAACGCCAGGGCCATCGCCTTCAACTTCCCGCCGATCGTCCGCATGACCAACACCATCATCGAGCCCGGTGAGGCGACGCTCGACGACCTGCTGGAAGGCGTGGACGAAGGCGTGTACGTGGCGAACTGGTACGGAGGGATGACCCAGCACGAGATGTTCACCTTCTCATCCGGCGAGGCGTACATGATCCGCAAGGGCAAGATCGAGGAGCCCGTGCGGCCCGTGATGCTGACCGGCAACCTGTTCGCGACGCTCGAAAACCTTGACGCCATCGGCAACGACCTCGACATGAACCAGGGCGGCGGCTGCGGCAAAGGCGGGCAGATGCCGTTGCCGGTCTCCAACGGAAGCCCGCACATCCGCATCAGGAACTGTCTGATCTCCGGCGCATAAAGAGCGCGTCCCGCGCATACGCACGAGTCTGAAACAGACTGGACAAGAACTTGACCGACGACCTGCTCACAAACGCAAAGAAGAGGTACGGCGACGCTGAGGTCTATCGCGTCAGCGCCGAAAGCCACCCGGTGTCGTTCGAGAACAACCGGCTGAAAGAGGTGATGCGGCGCGATCAGGCTGGCGTCGCTCTACGCGTGATTTCGGACGGTCGCGTCGGCTTCTCATCGACCACTAACCCGGACCGGGAGCTGGAGCTTGTGGACCGCGTCGGCACGCTGGCGCCGTTCGGCTCAGAGGCGAAGTTCGAGTTCCCCACACAGGCCGACATCCCGGACGTGGCGACTTACGACCCCGCGGTCGAAGCCGTCACAGATCAGCAGGCGATCGAAAAGGGGCAACGCCTCCTCGACGCTGTCCTTGAGAAGTGGCCCGAGGCGCTTTGCGACATCAGCTTCGGGCGCTCCGTTGCCGAAGAGGTCGTCCAGAACTCCGCCGGTGTTGAGCGTTCCGTGAAAAGCTCCGGCTATCACGTCGCCATCGGCGTGCAGCTTATCCGTGGCACGGACATGCTGAACGTCTGGGCAAGCCACTCGTCGCACAACGTCTTCGGCGCGGATGTCGAAGACCGGGTGCTCAGCGAAGTGCTGCAGTCGCTGGACAACTCGAAGGATCTGGCAGACCCACCCTCGGGTGATGTGCCTGTGCTGTTCACGCCGCGAGGAGTGGCCGCAACGCTTCTCGACCCGCTGCTGAGCGGCTTCAACGGCAAGAACGTCGTCACCGGCGCCTCGCCGATCATCGGCCGCGAGGGCGACAAAGCGTTCGACAGCAGGATCAGCGTGTTCGACAATCCACTGCTTCCCGGCGCAAGCGGCAGCCGTCCGGTGGATGACGAAGGTGTCCCGGCGCGCAAGATCGGCCTGATCGAAAACGGCGTGATCGGCGAGCCGGTGTTCGACCTGCAGACAGCCGGACAGGCCGGACGCAAGTCCACGGGCTCGGCGCAGCGCGGCCTTGCCAGCACGCCCAACCCCGGCATCGCCGTCGTCGACATCGCGGCCGGAGACACGCCGTACTCGAAGATGCTAAGCGAGGTGGAGGACGGCCTTATCGTCGAAGGGCTGCTTGGCGCGGGGCAGGGCAACGAGCTTGGCGGAGACTTCCGGGCGAACGTGGCGCTCGGCTACAGGGTGCGGAACGGCGAGATCGTCGGTCGAGTCAAGGACACGATGATCTCCGGCAACGTCTACACCGTGTTGAACAATGTAGAGGTCATCGAGGACACGGCGCAGTGGGCATACGGCTCTGTGCGCACGCCGGCTATGCGCTGCCGGGGAGTCGAAGTGGCGTCCGGCGGCGACGGCGGGTGAGCCGGTTTTCGAGTATGCACCGGAGGGAAACAGATGTCGGTTGAACGTTTCCTGAGCGAGTTCAAGCCCGGCGAAGAGGCGACCGAGGAGACGCTTTCCGAGCTATCTGGCATCGCCAACTCGGAGGCCGAAGACCTGGCGCGGCGCTGGCAGAACTGGACCGCCGATGAGGTGCTCGACCTCCAGACAAGGCTGGCTGACCTTGCCGAAGAGGACACCGGCCTGGAGTTCGAGTGCGTCTTCAAGGCAG
>JANQEF010000223.1 GCA_028278465.1 Dehalococcoidia bacterium
GAAGACGCCGGTGGGGATGCTCGTCGGGTGATCGTTGCCGGCGCTGACAGGCACCTCGCCGTCCTTGAGGAAGCGCGCCGCCTGGAAGTCGAGCATCTGTATCTGCGCTTCGAGCAGCGACGTCTTGACCCACTGGCCTTTGCCTGACTTCTCGCGTTCGATCAGCGCCAGCAGGATGCCCTGCGCGCAGAACATGCCCGCGCACAGGTCGGCGATCGGGATTCCCACTCGCAGAGGACCGCCGCCCGGCTCTCCTGTGATCGACATCAGCCCGCCCATGCCCTGCGCTATCTGGTCAAACCCCGGCCGGTTGGCGTACGGGCCGTCCTGGCCGAAGCCGGAGATGGAGCCGAGCACGATGCGCGGGTTGACCTGCGCCAGCGAGTCGTAGTCGATGCCGAGCCTGAACTTCACGCCAGGCCGGAAGTTCTCGACAACCACATCGGCGTCGCGCACCAGTTTGAAGAACACCTCTTTGCCCTGCTCCGACTTCAGGTTGAGGGTGATCGACCGCTTGTTGCGATGCAGGTTCTGGAAGTCGAAGCCGTCCCGCTCGCCGCCAAGACCCTCCTTGCCGTCCGGCGGCGCCTCGATCTTGATCACGTCGGCGCCCCAGTCGGCGAGTTGGCGCACGCATGTCGGCCCTGACCTCACCCTTGTCAGGTCCAGCACCTTGAGGCCCGATAGCGGCATGCCGGTCGTTGCGGCGTGGCGCCCGTTTGCAGTCACTCGCTCTCTCCTGACGAAGGTTGGCGAAGTCCGGGCTGACGCAGTCTCGAACTGACCACTGGCAGCCCGGCCAAAGAGTACCACCCGGCATACGGCAGCGAGAGAACGGCCCGCGCAGCCCGCGAAACCTGCTGAGCCAACCGGCTCACGCGGCAGCCGGCACGGTACTCACCACCATGCGCAATCGCTCGTCACACCCGTCGCCGGCACTGCGCTCAGTTCAGGGTGGTTTGAACTGGAAATCGAGGTCCCAATCCGTAAACCAACCGACAGCACACGGAGAGGCTCGCCACCATGACCGCTGCGTCTCACCACCAGTGTGCTCTGGCAGCCAATGATGGAATCTGGACGATGGGGAGTCAGCGGGTCCGCGTGCACCCGCGCGAGCGGCCGCCAGACGGGAATCGGAGATGAGCAGCGATAGCGGCCTCAGATATCGACGTATGCGAAGACTGATCGAGACATTGCCCGGTAAGGACAGGACGACCCTGAGTCGTATCGCTGCCCTCGCGATGCTCGTGGCGGTTCTGTCTGTCGCCATCGCCTGTGCCGGTGGCGCCGCCGCGGCTCCGGCCGGCGCGCAGTCGCCGGACACGAGCGATGTCACGGTCCCGGACAACATCTCGAACCTGGACTCGGACGAGGTCGACCGCAGGCTCGGAAGGCTGCTCGGCAGCGATCCGGCCGGCCAGGGCGCGCTGGCGGCATCGGGCAGCCCGACAGAGGCCAAGGACCCGCTCCTCGAAGAGATCCGCGACCTGATCAGCTCGGCCACTCCCGTGCCGTTCACCGGCGAGATCGTCGTCTCCGTCAGCCCACGCACGCTGGCCGGACTCGGCGATCCGGTGCTTGTGATCAGGTCTCAGCCGTCGCACGGCGTGGCGACCGTGGTCTCGCGCAACGAGATCAGCTACGTGCCGAGGGACGCCAGGGTGAAGACCGACTCGTTCGAGTATGAGCTGCTGGACGGCGACGTTCATGTCGTGTCCCAGATCGTGGAGATCAGGCGCTAGCCATCCAGCGATGAAGCGGTTCCAGCTGACAATCGTGTTCGTGGTCTTCAGCGCCCTGACGATCGGCGCCGGGGCGATGGTGGTGAACTCGCTGATGTCTTCCTCAGCCGAGCGCAGCCTGCTGAGCCTCACCGAGGCGCAGTCTGAGCGCGACGCCCGCTTCATCGCGAACCTGGTGAGCCAGCTGCTTGCGGAAGACGCGCCGAGCGAGCCTCTGAGTCCACCGATCCTCGGTTCGCCAACGGAGCCCGGACAGTTCTCGACATTCCGTTCTACGACTCTGCAGGTCGATGCGCCGACGGTGCTGGACGCGCTGGACATCCAGGGTCTGGCCATATTCGACACCGCCGGAGAGCAGCTCTGGGCGTCGATGCCCGGAGGCGAACTGGGCGGCATGCTCACCGACTCTGGCCTGGACAAGATCCTGCGAGGCGAGATCGTCTCAGGGATCGTCTACGACCCGCAGGCCGAGAAGAGCGAAGCTTCAGGCGATGTGGTCGTGAGCTTCGTGCCGCTCGTTGGAGAGATTTCAGGAGAGACGGTCCAGGTGCTGGGTGTCTCGCGGACCGTGCCGCCCGGCGTCACAGGGCTGCTCGATGAGTCGAGTAGCACGGTGCTGTGGACGACGCTGATCAGCCTGAGCAGCGTCTTCGTTGTGCTGCTGGCGTTCGTGCTGGCGGCCGACAACCGCATCTGGCGGCGGAACCAGGCGGCGCTTGCTCTTGAGCACGAGCAACAGGAGCGTCTTGGCCGTAAGAACCGCGAGCTCAACGCGCTCAACGAATCGAAGAACCGCTTCATCTCGGCAATTTCTCACGAGCTGTCGAACCCGCTGACGTCTCTTGTCGCCTTCCTCGACCTGGTGCTGCGCAACAGGACCGGCAACCTGAACGAGCGGCAGGTCGACCAGTTGAACACGGCGCGGCGCAACGGAGCGCAGCTCAACAGGCTTGTTGCCGACCTTTCACACGCAGCCAGTGAAGACGTGGCGACGCTGCAGATAGTCCACCGGCAGTTCGATATCAGGCCGGCGCTGGACGAGGCGACAGAGTCGCTCTCGCACGACCTGGATATGCGTCAGCAAAAGCTGAAGATGCAGGTAGACGAGGACCTCGGCAGCATGGAAGGCGACCGTGGCCGGATCGTCCAGGTGATCTCGAACCTGGTGAGCAACGCCTCCAAGTACTCGCTCGACGGCTCCACGATCCAGCTGAACGCCAGCGCCGACGATTCGCAGCTGCACGTCGAGGTAGTCGACGAAGGCATCGGCATCTCGGAAGAAGACCAGGAGCACATGTTCGAGATGTTCTGGCGCGCTGATAACCCGAACGTTGACGGCGCCGGGATCGGGCTCGTGCTGGCGAAGCAGATCATCGAGGGACACGGCGGCCAGATTGGCGTCAGCAGCGTCCTCGGCAAAGGCACGACGATGAGGTTCGATGTGCCGCTGAAGCCCGCGGTGGGCAGCAGCAGCCACGGGAGTGGAGATGAGGGGAACAGACCACAGCTCTGGGAGACAGCCGCTTAGGCCCCGGATAGAGGTTGCAAGACGATATGTACCAGGACCTGGAACCCTCACAGCGCTACACACGGCGAAAGAGATCACGAAAGTCTTCTCCGACGATGATGTTTGTAATCGCAGCAGCGCTGCTGGTGACCGGCGGAGCGCTCGGAACCCCGTGGCTCACCGACCTCTTTGGCGACGGTGGCCGAACCTCGTCCGCAGACGAGGCGGGAGTGGCGTGCCCGGCCGCGCTGGTCGGCCTGGCCCTGGTGTCTGAAGGCAAGATCGAGGACCGCGGCGACCTGTTCTTCCTCGAGTGCGACTACGTGCTCCCGCCGGACACGCAGAGCTCCGCGACCGTCTCTGTGACGTGGACCGAGTCCGGCCCCATCGATGTCCTCCAGCGCGGCTGCGGATTACCGCCATCTACCTCGCCCGGCGTCTTCTCTGTCGAGGGCAGCCACTACGGGTCGGTGGGCCAAGCGCGCGCCGACTACGAGGGTCGCGCCAGGTATGGCAACGCTATGCGCAAGCTGGCGTCCGACCTTGCCGCCGCCGCCGCATCAGTCTCCGAGCCATGTCCTTCGCAGCTTGTCGTTGCAGGCCCCGGCCTGCTCGGCGACGGCTCTGACGCCGGTAGCGGGTCAGGTTCAGCAGGCCTCGGCTCGGACAGCACGCAGGGACAGCCCGGCGGGGGTATCGATTCCTCCGGCGGCTCCGAGCCCGGAGCGACGACTCCGGACGGCTCCTCGAACACCGATCCTGACAGGGACGGCGCCGGCGACGCAGTGCCCGGCTCAGAGATTGCGGCCGATCTCGGCGCGGTCGTAGCTCGCGGTCTCCGAGAGCCCCATCGGCAGCGTCGTGCGCGGCAACACCACGAGCCGGTCGGCCCCCAGCACCACCGGCGGGGAGTGGCCCGCGTTGACGTACTCGATCGTCT
>JANQEF010000225.1 GCA_028278465.1 Dehalococcoidia bacterium
GCCGATGGGCGACGAGCTTGGCATCGGCCGTGCCACTTTCGGATGGGCCTCGACAGCGCGCCAGTTCGCAAGCGCCGGCACCAGCCCGGTCGTCGGCAGCCTTCTCGTCAGGTTCGGCTCCCGCGTCATGCTGCCGGTGGCGGCGCTCGTCACCGTCGGCGCAATGATCGGTCTCGGCTTCACCAACTCAGCGTGGCAGCTGCTGCTCTTCTTCACTTTGATGGGCATCGTAGGCATGGCCGGTCCCGGCGCGCTCGTAACCACCGTTCCCGTCATGAAGTGGTTCGTGCGCAACCGTGGCAGGGCGGTCGCCTACACATCGCTCGGCATCCCCATCGGCTCACTCATCTTCCTGCCGCTGACGCACGTCTTTATCGACACCTGGGACTGGAGAACGGCGTGGATTCTGCTCGCCGTGATCGGCAGTATCGTCATCATCCCGCTGTCTGTGATCTTCCTGCGCAGGCAGCCGGAGGACATCGGGCTCCTGCCGGACGGCGACGACCCGGATGAGGCTGACGAGGAGACGCTCGAGGCGGCATTACCGGGCGTGGGTGGCGAGTATTCGTGGACGACAGGAGAAGCGGTGCGGTCACAGGTGTTCTGGCGGCTGGTGATCGTGTTCAGTCTGGTCGCGCTCGGGATCGGCACGGTGGCTGTACACCGTATACCTGCGTTCGAGGACCGTGGACTGGACGCCGGTGTGATCTCGATTGCCGCGGCACTGGATGCGGTGGCTGCGGGCGCGGCGACTTTCACGATGGGGATGCTGGTGCGGCGAGTTGCGGTGCGGCACCTCGGCGCTGCTGGTTTCGGGTTTCTCGCGGTGGCGAGCGTGCTGACGATCTACACGACGAACGTGCCGATGGTGTTCGGTTCGATGATCATCTTCGGGCTGGGCATCGGCGGCATGCTGTTTCTGCAGAACTACATCTGGGCCGAGTACTTCGGCCGCGCGCACCTGGGCTCGATCCGGGGGCTGGTGATGCCGGTGACGCTGGTTGTCGGCGGAGCCGGAGGGCCGGTTGCGGGCTATGTGCGCGATGCGTCAGGTACGTATAACGACATCTGGTGGGCGGGCGTAGCGCTGATGTGTTTCGGCGCGCTGATCGTCTTCTTCACAAAGGCGCCAGGCAGGCCGGGTGGCGAGACGGCGGCGGAAGGCGCGTAGTTCGGATGGCTCCTTGCTCCCTGTTGGGAGGGAGAATCCCGTCGTCCCGAGCGGGCGCGAGGGACCCGGGGCGGTGGGGCGACCCATCAAGGCTCCTCGTTGCACCAGCAGGAAGCATGCTTGTCATCCAGAAGCGTCGGCGAGGGATCTGACCGGTCAATGTGAGACCGCTTCTCCCTCATCCTGCACCTTCTCCCGCTGGGAGAAGGGAACGACCATCAGCCCAACACGGTATCGAGGACGCGGCCGCGAAGTGACACGCCTTCGTGTTGCCTGTGGCCGTCGTTGCGGAGCAAACTCTCCGCATGACTGCGATACGGCTCATAACCGTCGGGTTCGACGCCATGGTCGTGTTCTCGCTTGAGCTGCTGTTCCTGCGGCAGGTCAAGATACGGCCCATATCGCGGCAACCCAGGCTCTGAAGCAGCGGCCGGCACAGCCTGCGAAAGCGTCGGCCTTCTGCGCCGTCGCAAGTTTGAGGCGTGCGCCCGTGGACGCGCTCGGCGTCGATCTTTGTCATCCCGAGCCTCAGCCGAGGGATCTGATCCGCCGACACAGGAATCCGTCACTCCGGGCGTTGGTAGAAGGATCTGTCATTCCGGACTTGATCCGGAATCTCTCAGGCCAACGCCGCATGTACGGTCAGATCTCTCCCTTCGGTCGAGATGACAGAGACTCTGCCACCCTTCGACTGGCTCAGGATGGTGTCACAAACGACCCTCCCTCTGACTCGTGCCCGAGCCAGGAGGAACAACTTTCTTCCCTCTCCCTCGATGGGAGAGGGAGAGAGGGAGAGGGAGAGGGTGAAAAGCCGTAGGCCTCCGGCCGACACCCCCTCTCTTTAGTTCTCTCCCACAAGGGGAGAGAAGAGTCTCACGCAACTCCTCCACATGGACCTGGGTGCACCCTTCGACACGCTCAGGATGGCACGACACAACCGGCCCGACGCGCCCCGCACAGGTGGAGTTCTGAACAAACTCTCGGGATGTGCGCACATCACCTGTGGTTGGGATGCTAGAGCGCGCCGGACCGGCCACATGGAGAGGTATAGCTGCTCGGCGAGTGGCGCCATGCCTGGCCGGAAGACGCCACAGACCGAACAGCTAACGGGTAGACCTAGTTGAGCCCCGGCGGCGTGAAGATCCAGCTCGCCTCTTCATTCCACTCATTCGCTGCGTTGTGCATGCCGCCCATCACCAGCAACCTTCCATCCGGCATTAGCGCACTGCCGAGTATCCTGAACTCCATCGGAAGCGGGAATCTCGTCCACGAATCACTCTGCGGGTCAAAGATTTCTATCGACCTCGCGGCTGTAATCCCGAACGTGCACCACCCTGGCGCGTCCGTCCACGTGAGCATGACCCGCGGATCGTCCGGCATGTTGAACGCCAGTGAGCCGCATCGCTCATCGTTGAACTCCGTCCCAGCAATCCAGCTTCCCGCACCTGGATCGTAGTAGTTCACAGTCGTCGATCCAGATGGGCTGAACCCGGCGGAGCGTCCGCCCGCCACCATGGTCAGGCCATCGTCCAGAGTGACGGCGGAGGCAGCGCCGGTGCGAAGGGGCAGGTCTTCGACAACCTCCCACACTTCGGTTCCCGGATCGAAGACCCACGCCGTCGACTTAGCCGGCTCGCGATCTCCTCCTACCAGCATCACACGGCCGTCCGCCATCTTCGCGAGACCGCTATGTGCAACTCTTCCCTCCGGGATCGAGCCGACCAGGGTCCACGCATCGGCCACAGGGTCGTAGATCTCGGCCGTGTCTTCGTGGAAGTCGTCTTCAACCTGGAGCACCGCCAGGCCCCCGCTTGTGTACGTCAAAAAGGCGCTGCTCCCGGTGTTCGAGACTTCGGTATTTACGCCTCCGACTACCAGGACCCGACCATCATCCAGCACGACTACACCCGGCATCGACCTGGGAATGTTCATCGGGGCCGACTCTATCCACTCGTTTGTCTCCGGGTCGTAGATCTCGGTGTGGTTGATGTCGACAAGCAGGCCTCCACCGCCGACGACCAGTACTCGGCCGTCAGAGAGCCGCGTGGCAACGACCGATGAGTCTCTGGGCACTATGGTCTCCCCAGCTGATGTCCAGAGTCCGTCTACAGGGTCGAAGATCTCGGCCAGCGGTTCAGCAGGACTGCTCAGGCTCTGGCCTCCGATCACCAGGACGCGGCCGTCTTCAAGCGTGACCGAGGCATGTGAGTGACGCGGGCGGAGCATGGGCGCTGCCGCCTGCCACTCCGGAGGCAATCCACCGATAGGCGTCGGATCAACAGCAGGCGTTGGCAGCGGCACCGTCGTCGCTGTTGGCTGCGGTGCGGCCGTGGCGGTTCCGGTTGGTTGCGTTGGCGCCACGGTCGGTGTGGGCGGCTCTGGCGTTGGCGTCGGTGTTGCAGGCAGCGGGGTGAACGTCGGGCGCAGGGTTGGTGTGACGTCGCTTGGTGCCGGCGTCTGAAGCTCAGGCGTCGGCGTGGCCGCTGGCGATGGCCCTTCGTCTTCGTCGTTCACCAGCAGGACGAACAGCACCGCTGCTATCGCTGCCAGCAGGATCGTTGCCGCTGGTGCGGCATACTTCACTTTCATCGGGTTCCTCCACCGCACGGGAAGGTGGAAAGCTCGTTTGAATCCCAAAACCAAGCTCTGCTTGTCTGGTTCGCCCATCTGCGGGCGTATCGCTTGCCAGGTTCCCGACGGCAGATGCAGCTGCTCCGCTTCTGCGCGGAACAGCGACGAAAGCTGCCTCTCCAGTTGTGTGGTGTCGCTAAGCGAGGTCACGACTGCGCCTCCTCTCCCGAGAGCCTCGGATCAACGAAGCCCTCGCTGGCGGCTACTGCATCCCTTAGCGCCGCCGTGGCGCGGTGCAGCCGTGACATGACCGTGCCTCGCTTCCACCCGGTCGAATCCGAGATCTGCGGAACGGTCATATCGTGGAAATACTTGAGAACGAGCACGGTCCTGTGCTCGACGGACAGGGTGCGGAGCGCCAATTGCAGCATTGCCGCGGTCTCGGCGTTGAGCACCGACTGCTCAGGGCCGATTCCCGAGTCGGCGACCGTGAAGGCCTTTTCTTCTGGCGCCGTTTCGAGCTGCATCTTGCGGTTGAGGCGGGAGATGCAGTTGATGAGCAGCCGGTTCAGCCACGCTCGCAGGTTCGTGCCTGCCTTGAATGACCGGATCTTCTTCCAGGCGACGAGCAGCGTTTCCTGTACGGCGACTTCAGCCCGATCGGCGTCCCGCGTGATGAGGACGGCGGTGCGGTAAAGGTGATCGCCGTGGAAGTCGAGCACGCGGCGAAAGGCTTCCTGGTCGCCTTGCTGGCAACGCAGAACCGCCTCTCGCTCCAGTTGTGCTGTCAGTACGTCGCCTGTCATCAGTCCCACCGGTCGCTACAACCCCGTCACTTATAACAAGCCGGCGAGGCGCGGAATCATTCCGAGTGGGCGGCGACGGTGGTGCTGCGGGAGCGGTGGGAGCGGCGGCGGAGACGGTGCGTTTGCCGCAGTTTTGCCGGTCGACGGTAAACGGTGAACGAATTCGACCACGAGGTCCGCTTCCCGCGGGCAAGGTTGAAGAGAAGGGCGACGATCTTCACCTTGGTATGTCTTGAACGTCCTTCACCCCAGTCCTCTCGCGCCGGGAGAGAAGATCAGTTGAAGGAGGAAACTAACGACCCTCCCTCTAACTCGCGCCCGCAAGCGGGCATCCGAAGCAGGGAGAGAGGATCTACCCCAACACGGACCCGGGCGTGAAATACACAACCGGCCCGACGCGCCCCGCACAGGTGGAGTCTTGTTCAAAACTCTCGGGATGTGCGCACATCACCTGTGGTTGGGATGCTGGAGCGCGCCGGACCGGCCACATGGAGAGGGAGCCTGCCGGGCAACGTTGGCTGTCTGGCTTAAGCCATCGAAACCACGGCAGGCAGATCAGTCCATCAGTTCAGTGGAGGCGGGGTGAAGATCCACGATGCTTCGGTGTTCCATACCTGAGCGGCAAGTTGCCTTCCGCCGGTCACCAGTAGACGCCCGTCTGCCAGCATTGCTGTCCCAAGATCTCTGAAAGCCATCGGAAGCGGATAGCGTGACCAGGCGTCGATCTCGGGATCGAAGATTTCAACCGAGCGTGCTGTCGCAACACTGGCGGTGCAGAGCCCTGTGAAGTCTCGCCAACTCAACAGGATTCGAGCGTCTTCTGGCATGTTGTATGCCACAGCACCGCAGCGCGGTTCGCTGAATTCCGTTCCCAAAGTCCAACTGGAGGTAGCCGGATCAAAGATCTGAGTGGTTGTTGATCCTGCCGGACTGAACGTAGGCGCCCGGCCGCCGGCCGCCATCACTCTCCCGTCGTCCATCAAGACCGCTGCAGTGGCACCTGTCTTGATCGGGAGCGACTCTGTACTCTCCCACCGCTCGGTTCCGGGATCGAAGATCCAGGCCGTATCCGTTGCCGGATCCCTGTCTCCACCCGCCAGAATAACCCGCCCGTCGGGGAGCTTTGCGAGCCCGTAGTGGGCGAGCCTGCTCTCCGGCATCTCTCCAACCAGGGTCCACTCATCAGTGGTGGGATCGTAAATCTCGGACGTGGATTCGTGAAAGTCTTCGTTTACCTGTACGCCCTGTCCAACGTACACAGAGAACGTGCTTCCGTTCGTGTTCAGGGACGGGTCAGTGAACACCCCTCCCGCGACCAGCACCCGTCCATCGTCCAGTGTGATGATGCCGGGCATCGACCGGGCGATGTTCATGCTTGCGATCTCGGTCCATTGATTTGTCGATGGATCGTAGACTTCCGCCGCCTCTGTGTCGGCTAGCCCGAGACCGGCGCCGCCGACTACAAGAACTCGACCGTCTGTTAGCAGAGTAGCCGCCAGTGATGAATCTCTAGGCAGAACAGTCTGTCCGGCTGAGGTCCATATGTTGGTCGCTGGATCGAAGAGCTCGGCTTCCATCACTCCGGGACCATCTTCACCTTGCCCACCTATCGCTAACACACGACCGTCCTGCAGGGTTACCACGGCAAACGAATACCGCGGGACGGTCATCGGAGAAACGACTTCCCATTCGCCTGAAAGGCCCTCCGGCTCCGATCCGGATGTCGGCGTTGGCAACGGCACCGTCGTCGCTGTTGGCTGCGGTGCGGCCGTGGCGGTTCCGGTTGGTTGCGTAGGCGCCACGGTCGGTATGGGCGGCTCTGGGGTTGGCGTTGCCGTTGCGGGCAACGGGGTGAACGTTGGGCGCAGGGTTGGTGTGACGTCGCTCGGCGTCGGTGTCTGAAGCTCAGGCGTCGGCGTGGCAGCCGGCGCAGGTCCTTCGTCATCGTCGTTCACGAGCAGGATGAACAGCACCGCTGCTATCGCTGCCAGCAGGATCGTTGCCGCTGGAGCGGCATATCGCACTTTCATCGGGTTCCTCCACCGCACGGGAAGGTGGAAAGCTCGTTTGAATCCCAAAATCAAGCTCTGCTTGTCCGGTTCGCCCATCTGTGGGCGTATCGCTTGCCAGGTTCCCGACGGCAGATGCAGCTGCTCCGCTTCTGCGCGGAACAGCGATGAAAGCTGCCTCTCCAGTTGTGTGGTGTCGTTGAACGAGGTCACGACTGCGCCTCCTCTCCCGAGAGCCTCGGTTCACCGAAACCCTCGCTGGCGGCTACTGCATCCCTGAGCGCCGCCGTGGCGCGGTGCAGCCGTGACTTAACCGTCCCAACCCGCCAGCCGGTTGACTCGGCTATCTCGGGCAAGGAAAAGTCGTTGAAAAATCTGAGTACGAGCACGGTCCTGTGCTCTACGGACAGTGTTCGAAGCGCCGACTGCAGCATCGACGCTGTCTCGGCGTTGAGCGTTGAGTCCTCGGGAGACACTGCAGGATCCGCGACCGGCAGCGCTTCCTCAACGGGAGCGGTGGGCAGCTTCAGCCGGCGCGTCATCTTGCCGATGCAGTTGATCAGGATCCGGTTGATCCACGGCCGGAACTCCCGTTTGAGATCGAACGAGCGGATCTTCTTCCACGCCGCCAGCAGCGATTCCTGCACCGCCTCTTCTGCGAGCGAGGCGTCGCGGGTGATAAGCAGCGCCACCCTGTAGAGGTGGTCGCCGTGGAAGTCGAGGACGCGGCGGAAGGCTTCCTGGTCGCCCTGCTGGCAACGCAGAATCGCCTCTCGCTCAATGCTGTTTGTCAGTATCGGGTCCAAAATCCCCGTTCCTCGACGCCATCTTCTATCAACAACTACCCGGCGAGGTCCGAAAAGGTTCCCGGCATACTCCGAAACCTGTCGTGATCAGGCGGCGCGGCGGGTCTACAGTGTCTGCAGGAATGTCTGCCAGCCAGCGCAAAGGATGCGCCGATGCCTGAGCCGCTGAACAACGTGGTGATCCACTGCAAAGGGCTTCTGTTCGATGCCGACAGGAGGCTGCTGCTGGTGCGGCAGTCGGAGTCGGTTGGCACGTACTGGAACGCGCCGGGTGGCCGGATGGAGGAGGGCGATTCGCTGGAGGGCTGCCTGGAGCGGGAGGTGCGCGAGGAGACGGGGCTGGTCGTGGAGTCGGCGCGGCTCGCCTACTCACATGCGTATGTATCGCCGGGTTACACCGATGTCTACTTGGGTTTCCACGTGACGCGGTTCAGCGGCGAGCTGGGCGTGGGCACCTCGCTGACGGAGTCGGAGCAGGTGGAGATCACGGGTATACGGTTCGTGGCGCGTGACGAGCAGCTTGCAGAGCCGGTGTTTCCGCTCAGGCTGTGGGGTGTTGCGGAGGCATGCCTGAACGGCGGCCCTGCGGGAGCCGCGTACCTGGGAACGGAGTCAGGCGAAGACTATCGGGCGTGGGCGACTTAGCTCCCGGTGATCTGCAGGTCGCCCTCGGGCGTCGCCTCCCAGAACGACACGAAGGGCAGGCCTCGGCGGTGCACCTCATCGCTGCCGCCCTGCTTGCGGTCGAGGACGCAGAGCACGAGCGCCACCTCACAGCCGAACGCCTGCATCGCGTCGATCGCTTCGAGCAGGCTGCCGCCGGTGGAAACCGTGTCGTCGAACACGGCCACCTTCATGCCGGGCTTCACGGAGCCCTCGATCTGGCGGCCCATGCCGTGCTCCTTCTTCTCAGGTCGCACAAAGAAGCCGGTCAGGCTGGAGTTCTCCTGCCACACGCGGAGCATCAGCGCACCGACTATAGGCACCGCAGCGACGGTTGGGCCGCCCGCGGCTTCGCATCCGGCTTCGATGATCTTCTCCAGGAAGAGCTGCGAGATGATGGAGGCGCCTTCGGGGTCGAGCGAGAGCTGGCGGCCGTCGAAGTAGTAGCTGCTCTTCTGGCCGGAGGTTAGCGTGAAGTCGCCAAACTCGAGCGCGCCCAGCTCCTTCGCTCGCTCCAGTAGCCGGTCTGCGCCTGACGCCGTCTGCACCATGTTTTGCTCATCTCCCGTTTTTCGTGATCCGTAGAGCCCGTTACGCCTGATATAACGCTCAACATCGGCAGGAACACTATCGCCCACACCTTCGCCCGCGGCAAGGCGCGCCCGCAGTTCGGTGGCGCTCACGTCGAGCATCGGCCCTTCGAGGAAATTCGCGCCGTGCGCGGGATGCGATTCAGGCAGATTGTCCGGCCATGTCTCGCCGGGACGGCCGATCACGAGTACCGAGCACAGGTTTCGCAGCTCATTGGATCGCTGCCAGTTGTCCATCTGGAGCGCCGAGTCTGCGCCGAGCACCAGGACGAAGTCGACGTTTTCGTCGTAGCGAACGGAGAGGTCGTGGAGCGTGTCGGCCGTGTAGGTCTCGCCCTCGCGGACGACGTCGACATCGCTTACTTCGAGCCCGTCTTCTTCGGCGACCGCTAGCTGTGCCATCTCCAGGCGGCGCTCCGGCGATGCTGTCGGCGGCTTGTCGCGCAGCCACGGCCGGCCGGCCGGGATGACGAGCACAGAGTTCAGGTCACCGTGCCGCAGTGCGAAGCGGGCGATCTCGATGTGGCCGCGATGAATCGGGTCGAAGGTTCCGCCGAACACGCCGATGCGAGTCCGCCGCGCATCTTCGTCAGAGTCGGCGCCAGAACCGGAGCTCAGTCCCACTCGAACTCCATTTCGTCGACTATCACCGTAGCGCCCGAGACCACGCCGGCCTCCTCGAGTTCCCTGGTGACGCCGAGGTCGCTCAGCCTGCGCTGGAACTGCACCAGCGTTGTCCAGTCTTCGAGGTTGCTGCCGCGGGCCAGCCGCACCGCCCGCGGGTGCAGGATGCGGTAAACGTCCTCTTCCACCACCTCGACGGAACGCTTGGAGTCCACCGGCTGCGGGCGCAGGACCGGACCTCGGCGTTCTGTTTCATCTGCGTCACGCGGCAACTGCCGCAGCATCCTGCGCATCTCGGTGATCAGGTCGTCCACACCATCCCGCGTCGCCGCTGATATCGAGATCACAGTGGTCTCATCGCCGAACGCGGCGTGAAGCTCGTCCTCGATCCACTCCCGCTGGCCGGGATCCTCGAACAGGTCGGTCTTGTTGACGACGATCATCTGCGGCGTCGATGCCAGCCGCTCGTTGAACCTCTCCAGCTCCTCGTTGATGGTCCGCACACGTTCCACAACGTCTGGCTCCGAGCCGTCGACGACGTGCGCCAGCACGCGGGTGCGCTCGATGTGCTTCAGGAATTCGTGGCCTAGGCCGACGCCGGCGTGCGCGCCTTCGATCAGGCCCGGGATGTCGACCACTACGAAGGCGTCATGCTCGAAGTAGACGACACCGAGTGAGGGTTCAAGAGTGGTGAACGGGTAGTTGGCGATCTTCGGCTTTGCGGCGCTGATAGAGGCGAGGATGGAGGACTTGCCGCCGTTCGGCATGCCAATGAGGCCGACGTCTGCCAGCAGCTTCAGGTTGAGACGAAGTTCCCGCTCTTCGCCCGGTTCTCCGGCCTCAGCCAGCATCGGCGTCTGGTTCGTAGAGGATGCGAAGCGGGTGTTGCCGAAACCGCCCTGGCCTCCTTTTGCCACCACAAGCACATCGCCGTCGTTCGCCAGGTCGCCGATCAGCTCTTCGCCGTCACCGTCCGTCAGGCTCCAGACCTCGGTGCCGACAGGAACCTCGACCTTCAGGTCATCGCCGTCCTTGCCGGTCTTCTTTGCAGACTTGCCTGACTCGCCGTGACCAGCCTTGAGCACCATGCCTTTGCGGAACTTGAGAAGCGTGTTGACCGAAGGCGAAGCGACGAAGATGATGCTTCCGCCGCGGCCTCCGTCGCCGCCTGCCGGACCGCCCCTCGGCACGAACGCTTCCCTGCGGAAGTTGACGACTCCGTTTCCACCGTCCCCGGCACGGACCGTTATTTGTGCCGAATCGATCACGTGGAAATCTCTTTCACCCGGTCAGTCACTTCATCACATGTAATAAGCGGCGTGGAAAGGTGGACAGCGAACTGCGTTCAAGTATAAGTCCGGGTGTGGACTGATCAGGGATTGATGTGCAGGACGGCGCTGCCGCGTGGCCGGATGAGCAGCGGGATGTGGAAGGATGCGAAGGGCGATGAGTGATCCCTGAGATTGTCCGTGACTTTCAACGAGGCTGCGCCTCTTCTCCACGCGTAGACCGCACGCTTTTCCACACTCGGCCACCGAGGCCGTTCGTGGCCTTGCCGCCGCAGTAAACTGAGGCATGGTCTCGTCACGCCCGCGCACATACTCGGTCGAGGCGATCGTCGTTCGAGCCAGCGACTTCGGCGAGGCCGACAGGCTCGTCACGCTGCTCACGCCCTTCGCAGGCCTCGTGCGAGCAGTCGCCCGCGGCGCCCGCAAGCCGAAGTCTCGGCTCGGTGGCAACGTGGACCTGCTGCGGCACATCAACGCTTCGCTGAACGAAGGCCGCTCGCTGCACACCGTATCGCAGGTGCAGTCGATCTCCAGCCTGCGCGGGCTGCATGCCGGCCTCGAAAAGATGTCGACCGGCATCTACATGGCCGAGCTCGCAGAGCGCTTCTCCGTCGAAGGCGGCTCGAACCCGGCGCTGTTCAACCAGCTGGTGCGCACGCTGCAGATACTGGACGCCGAGCCGGTCCACCCGCTGATGCCAGAAGAATGACAAGGTTGGTCTTTTCGGTTTGCAGTCTGATCTGCTTATGGC
>JANQEF010000238.1 GCA_028278465.1 Dehalococcoidia bacterium
GACGCCTGCGATATCACCCGCGGACGCGGTCCCGTCAGAGCCGGTAATGCAGGAACCAATCGACCCGGCTTCTGAGGTGGCGGACCAGAGGCCCGAACCGGTCGCATGGGTCGAGTCGTGGGAGTCAGGAGAACACGACGACGGCGAGCCTGAGGCAGTAGTGGATGAGCAGAGCGCGGACGAGGACTCCCAGACCGAGGCTGCACCTGCGGAAATCTCGATCCCTGTGCCCGATGAGGACACCGTCGATCTGGAGCCGATCGCCCCGGAATTACCAGAACCAGAGGACGAGCCCGTCGCCCTCGAACTTGAGCCGACCGATGACAAGGGCCCATCACTCAGCGAAGAGCCCGAGGTCGCCGGCTGGCCTGAACACCACTCCCCTGAGGACGAGATCGAAGATCACCTCGAGATTTCCCCGACCGCCGATCTGCCTGAGGTCCACGAGCCACTGCTCGAACAGTTGTCTACGTCGGTCTCGATCGGTGAGATATCAACCGACACGGAGGAACCCTCGTCGCTGGATCTGGACTGGTCCGAGCCGATGGTCCCAGTGGACGATGTCGAGATTCCGGTGGAGCCGGCAGCGGAAACACCGGCGTCGCACGAGGAGATATCAACGCCACCGCCTGTCGAGGAGCCTGCTCCCATCGCTCAGTCGCATCGTCCCACTGCCACCGAGGAGACCTCGCCCGGTGAAGTAGAAGAGTCCAGCGACTCTCCAAACGATGCCAAACAGGCACCCTCCGCCAGCCGAGCTGAGACCAAACCTGTCACCCGAGCCGCGAAAAAGCGTAAGACGACGGCCGCCCGGGCCGTGCCCGTAAAGCGTCCGGCAGTGAAAAAGCCGAAGCGCGTGGCCGCCAGGGTTTCCGGGCCGAACGCAGCACCTGCAAAAGCCACGCAAGCGAAGGTGAAGCCTGCCCGTAAAGCAGTCGCTCCACGAAAGATCACGGCGAAGACATCCCGCCAGAAGCCGGCTGTCGCCACGCCGAAGAGCATTGCGACACCCGATGCGCAGGCCCAGGCCGCAAACGCTCTCAAATCGCTCGACGACATCCGAAGGCGGCTGAGAGACACGATCAACCGGCACTCGCGGGAGCCGGTCCAACTCGATGCGAATAACAACGACGCCGCCGGCGCCGCCGGGTTCTACGGTCTGCACATCGACGGCTCGTCGGCGGCAGACCGGGCGAAGCTACTCTTCTTCGACTCGGTTCTGAAGTTCAGCGGCGGCGACATGGACGGCAGCGAAAAGCGACTGCAGGCTGCGCTCGACTCGCTCGGCGAGGCCCCGGAGACCGAGGTCTGGAAGCGAGCGATCGAGCACTCGCTGGATATCCACGCCCGGATGGACAGGCCGGCGGCCTAGCGCAAGTCTCAGTCCGTCTCAGCCGTCGAGCAGCCGCTTAACCCGACCTCGGCTGTCCCGCAGCATCGCCAGCGCGTTCTCCGAAGTACGCTCGATCACCTCGTCGACCGAGACGTCTCTAATCTCCGCAAGGCACTCAGCGACGTCCAACAGGTGTCTCGGCTCGGTCCACTTCGTGCGGTCCTTCTTGAACGGCTGCGGGTACGAGTCGGTCTCCACGACGATGCGGTCCATCGGCAGCCACGCCGCGATCTCCTGCAACCGCTTCAGCCGTGTCAGCGGCCGGCCGAACGACACCATGAAGCCGGCGTCCAGCACGGCCCGCGCCGCCGCCCGATCGCCCTGGAAGTAGTGAGCCGCGCCTCCCAGTTCGCCGGCGCTGGTCGCCCTGAAAACCTCCATCGCCACGGGCCACGCAGACGCCGCGTCCGGGTCATCACCCGGCTCCCGCACGTGGAAAACGACCGGCAACGAGTTACGACGGGCGATCTCGATCTGTTGTGTGAACGCCTCCCCCTGTATCTCAGCCCACGGCCGTCCGGACACCGATTCCCGCGCCAGCACATGCTCCTGGTGGTCTATTCCAACCTCGCTCATCACCACCACGCTGTCGTTCCCGGCCATCCCGTCCAGCGCCGCCAGGTCAACAGCGGTCAGCGGACCTTCGAGGTCGGTCGGATGCACGCCGACACCGGCAAGAATCGCCTCGTGCTGCTCCGCAAGCTTGATGCAGCGTCGGCTGTCGGCCACAGTCACACCCGCGGCAACGATCGCACCGACTTCGGCTCCGGCCGCACGGGCCAGGATTCCGTCCAGCTCGGCAGGGTCGTGCTGCTGGATGTGAGCATGTACATCGATCAGTTTCACCCGGTCTCATCCTCACTGGCTTCCGGTCCTTCGCCTTCAACAGCTTCCGACGCTTGACCCATGGCCTCCGTGAACAGCTCCCCGACCCTGTGCGTCCAGCTGCGGATCGCCTCCCAGTCACGGTGATCGCCCTGCGGCGTCCCTGCCACCCAGTCCAGCAGTTTCAACAGGAACGGCAGGTTCTTGCGGCTGAACGAGCCATGAAACAGCGCCGTCGAAACCGGCTCCAGGCCCGGCGCGAGCTCCGAAAGCGTCGCAACTATCCCGTTGTGCTCTCGCAACGCCGACTTCGGGTTCTTCACGCCGAGCGTTCCCACCGTGAACAGCGCCACAGGCATGCGCGCCAGCGTCTCGCGGTTGCTCACTACGAACACCGCTGCGGCCGGCAGCCACTTGCGGCCGTAAGACGGTGCGCCCGCCACAACCGCGTCGTACCTCGCCACCTGGATCTCCGGTCCCGCGTGCAGCACATCGACCTCGAACCCGGCGTCGGCAAGCTCACGGCCGATCACCGCTGCGATCTCGGCCGTCGAGCCATAACGCGTTGCGTATGTGACGAGAACCCTCGGCATCGCCCCAGTCTACGTCGCCGCCGTGAAAGACAAACTCCGCCGACCGTAGTGCGCCGGTGTAGACTGCCGCCGTCCGCTCCGTCAACCATCCTCTCCAACGTCACATCTCCAAGGGGTTCAAGACATGAGACCAGCATTCGGACAGTTCCAGGAAGCCACGCCCGAGTTCCTGCGCTTCGCCGCCCAGTACGGCGCCACCGACGTGCTGCTCAACACGCCGAAACTGCCCGACTACGGCGGCAAGTGGGCGCTGCACGACCTGGTCAAGCTGCGCACAACTGTCGAGAGCTACGGTCTCAAGCTATCGGCGCTGGAGAACGTGCCAACCGGCTTCTACGACCACATCATGCTCAACGGCCCGAAGCGCGACCAGCAGATCGAGAACATGATCGAGACCGTGCGCAACATCGCCCGCGCCGGCATCCCCATCTTCGGCTACAACTGGATGCCGTCGCACGTATGGCGCACCACTCCGAAGCTGATCCGCGGCGGCGCGGTGGCGACGGCCTTCAGCCTGAAAGAGGCCGAACGCATGCCGCTGACGCACGACCGTGAGTACACAGACGAGGAGATGTGGGAGAACCTGGAGTACTGGATCAAGATCATCACCCCAATCGCCGAGGAGGAGGGGATCAGGCTCGGTATCCATCCCTGCGACCCGCCCGCGAAGTCGCTCGGCGGCATCCCGCAGCTGTTCCGGTCTTACGACAACTACCGCCGCTACCTGGCGATCCACGAGTCGCCGAACTGCGCCATCGAGTTCTGCCAGGGGACGATCTCGGAGATGGCGGACTCGGCGGGCGACGCGCTGTACGACTTCATCGACGAGATGGTGCGGCGCGACAAGGTGCTGTACGTGCACTTCAGGAACGTGTCTGCGCCGAACCCGGACGAGTTCCACGAGGAGTTCATCAACACGGGTCACGTTGACATGTACCGGGCGATGAAGACGTACTACAACGCCGGCTACAAGAGCTTCTTCATCGACGACCATGTGCCGCACACGCACCAGGACACGGCATGGGGCCACCGCGGCCGGGCGTTCGCAAACGGCTACATCCAGGCGATGATCGAAGCGGTGACGAAGCAGGGCGAGGGGAAGTAGGGGAGAGGCGGTTCGCTCTCCCTCGTAGGGAGAGGGTTAGGGTGTGGGTCGATCATGCCAACGACCTCGCTCGAATCACGTGTGCTCGGCCCCACCGGCCGCGCAGTCTCGCGTCTCGGCTTTGGAGGCGCGCCGACGGGGCATTTCAACTACCTGGCTGAGCACTCGCCCGAACGGGCCGATCAGCGGGAGCTGTCGATCGCCGCTATCCAGCACGCGGCCGATTCGGGCATCACCTACTTCGACACCGCGGCGGCCTACGGCAATGGCGAGGGCGAGCGCATCTACGGTGAGGCGCTGGCGGATCGAGTCAGCTCACCGGCCGATGTCCTGCACGCGAATCCACCGGCCGAGAGCTCATCGAGAGAGGCCGACCACCCTTCGACTGGCTCAGGATGGCCGCACACCGAGCCGCCAACAGCCGATCGTCCTACCAACGGCGCCAGTGCACCGTTCGACGCTGCCTCGACCAATGACATACCGGAAAACGAGGCTAGCCTCTTCATCGCTACCAAGGTCTCGCCGAAAGAGGCGGATGTACGCGCCTCGGTCGAACGCTCGCTGCGCAACCTGCGGATGGACCGCATCGACCTCGTTCAGGTGCACGGCGGCTCTTACACCGCTGAAGAAGAGTACATCGTCATGCGGCCCGGCGGCATGCTCGACGTGCTCGAAAAGGCCCGCGACGAAGGGCTGATCCGGCACATCGGCTTCACCACCGAGAACCAGAACGGCGCCGTCGACCGGTTCATCGAATCGGGCCGCTTCGAAGTCATGCAGATCCAGTACAACCTGCTGTACCAGCACCCGTACTCGCCTGACCCTACGTTCGGATCGATGTTCGCCGCCCGGGAGGCCGGCATGGGGATCGTGACGATGCGGGCGCTGGCGTCTGGCATCCTGCAGCGCTGGCTGAAGCTGGTCCGGCCCGACGATGAGTTCGACTACACGCCAGCGCTCCTGCAGTTCACGCTCTCTAACCCGTTAATCGACGTCGCTCTTGTCGGCATGCGCACGCCCGAAGAGGTCGACCGCAACATCGCCGTGCTCAACGACACCGATGGCCGCATCGACCTCGACGAGCTGCACAGGAAGTTCGTTTAGCAACGCTGGCTTCCGCAGACCGGTCACCAGAGCCCTTCGGCGGCTAAGATAGCCATCTCATCCGCCAACCACAGCCGCGGGAATCCGCCGGAGCCCGATCTACATGAACGAGTACACCGCCACCCTGAAGAGTACCTACGACGAGTGTCTTGAGGAGTTGAAGAATGCGGTTGACGGCCTGTCGGAGCCCGAGACCTACTCGCAGCCGACGCCGCACTCGAACCACATCGGCTGGCTGGTGTGGCACATGGCGCGGGTCGAGGACTACTGGATCAACGGAGTGCTGCGCGATGCCGGGCAGGTATGGAACCGCGATGGCTGGGACGAGAAGTTCGGGATGGATCCCGAGGACCGGGGAGCGGGGCAGACGATCGAGGAGGTGATGGCGATGCCGCACATCAAACTCGCCGAGCTGCTGGCTTACTTTGACGCGGTACGTGCCGAGACAGGACCTGTGATCGAGACGCTGGACGAGGAGACGCTGGCGCGGAAGATCGAGCATCCACGGTTCGGTGTCATCACCGCCAGCTGGCTCGTCGGGCACATGGTCGTGGAAGAGGCGCAGCACACAGGCCAGGTGGCGCTGATACGCGGCATGATGCGAGGCTTCGGGAAGTAGCGGCTGGCGGATTGCCGCTCAACACCTGATCGCCACAGCAGACTTCGCATTCACCATTCGCTCGCCTTCTGCTTCCAGTAGGCTTGTGCGAACGCCGCCAGCCGAGACCGACCTGCGCCGTGGAGCTATCCGTGCGGTTGAACTTCGAGAACACCTCGCTCGTCGCCTTCCGGTACCGCGAGTACCGCATCTTCTGGATCGCCGCAGCCTTCTCCAACATCGGCATGTGGTCGCTCATCTTCGGTCGCCTCTGGCTGATGCGAACGCTGACCGACAGCGAGTTCATGCTCGGCCTCGAAACAGCGGCGAGCCTCGGGCCAGTGCTCATCTTCTCGGTATGGGGCGGAGTGCTTGCCGATCGCGTCAACCGGCTGAAGCTGGTGCGCGTCACTCGTCTCATGTTCGCTGCCCTCGCCGCCCTCACGGGCGTGCTCATCGCAACCGACGTTGTCGAGCCGTGGCACGTTATCGCCATCTCGGTCGCGACCGGCATCCTGCTCTCATTCGACATCCCGTCGCGCTCGGCCATGGTGGCGACTATCGTGCCAAAAGAGCACCTCGCAGGCGCAATCGCCATGTACTCCATCGTGTTCGGCGTCGCCGCCATCGCTGGGCCCGCGCTGTTCGCACCTCTTGTCAGCACGCTCGGCCTCGAAGGGCTGTTCTTCATCATCGCCGCCTCGTACGTGCTCACGACCGCCTCGCTCATGTTCATGTCGCCGGTCGGCCACAAGGTGAAGAGCAACAGCGTTTCGGCGTGGCGAGGTCTCACCGAGGGTTTCGAATACCTGCGGGACAACCGAGTCATCGCAGGCGTGATTGCCCTCGGCATATTCGGCGGACTGGTCGGACTCTCGTACACGACGCTGCTGCCGGTCTTTGCAGACGATGTGCTGGCAGGCGACGAGCAGACATACGGCAACCTGCTGCTCGGGTCTGGCATCGGGGGAATGGTGGCGACGGTGGCGATCGTGATGCTGGGCAAGCGGGTCCGTCCGGCGCTGTACCTCACGCTGTCGGGCGCAGGGTTCGGCGCGCTGCTTGTGCTGTTCGCTCAGTCCGAGCAGCTCGTGTTCGCCGCGTTCGTGCTGGCGCTGATCGGCGCAACGCGCACCGTTTACCAGACGATGAACCAGACCGTGGTGCAGACGCTTGTCTCCGCGGAGTACCGCGGCCGGGTGATGGGCATAAGCCAGTTCACGTGGGGCGCATCGAGCCTGGGCGGGCTGCTGATGGGAGCGCTGGCGCAGACCTACAGCGCGCCGTTTGCTCTGACGCTCGGCGGCACGTTGATGTTCGGCGCTGTTGTCGCGGTCAGCGTGACGCTGCTTCGGCCGCTTTGGACCGAAGAGCGAACCACGTCCGAGGCCAGCGCCTAGTCCTCGATCCCCTCGATGAATCGATTCGTGAACGCCGCCGAGGGGTCGAGTGAATCGTCGATGAGGTCGCGCGACTTCATCCACTCGGCGAAGCTGTTCCAGCGACTCTGTTCCTGCCATCCGAACCGCGGCGCCACGCCGTCATCCCACATCGGCAGCAACAGCTCCACACCCTCGCGCTCAACGTCCTCCAGCACAGTCTCGCCGCCGAGACTGACCAGCATGTCTATCGACGGCTGCGGGTTCGCCAGCGCGTACTCGAAGCCCCGGCTGAACGCCCTCACCACCTTCTGCACCACCTCCGATTCGTCTGCCACCTTGTCCTCGCTCGCTACCAGCACCAGTTCGTAGAAGTCGGGAACTCCCCACTCCTCCATGCGCATCACGTTCACCGGTAGGTTTTCTTGTTCCAGCACGATCGATTCGTGCGTCCAGTACGCGCCGACAATGGCGTCGACCGTTCCTGACGCCAGCGACTGGGTGAGCGCAAAGCCGATATCGATCAGCTCAACGTCGTCCAGCGTCAGCCCATCCGTCGCCAGCATCGTGGCGAGCAGCCCTTCGTTGGACGGAATCCCCGGGTAGCCGACCTTCTTGCCACGCAGGTCGGAAGGACGGACGATGCCCGACGATTTGAGCGCCATGACCGAGTTGAGCGGGTGCTGCACTATGCCGGTGACGGCAACCACCGGAACGCCTTCGTTGCGGGCCTGCAGCAGGTCTGTCTGGTAGCTGATGCCGAAGTCATCGCGGCCGGCGCCAACGGTCTGCAGCACGGAAGACGGATCGGCAGGCGTATATACGTTGATGTCGAGCCCTTCGTCTTCGAAGTAGCCCTGGTCGAGAGCGGCGTATATGCCGGCGTGGTTGGAGTTCGGGAACCAGTCGAGGGCGAGCGAGACGCTCACCTGTTCCTCGTCGCCGCTCGAACAGGCGACGACTGCGAACGCTACCAGCACTGATAGCGATGCGAGCAGCGCCTTCACTTTCGACAGCTTCTTCGTAGATCGGTCCTGGTCCATCGTCTCCTCGTTCCGTCTAAATCGCCTAACCATCATCCTGCCCGGCTCGTCCGATTCCTCAACCTGCTCGCGGCCCGTGGTGCCGCAGCGCCCATCGCTCCGACAGCACGACCAGTAAGAACAGCAGCACGGCGGCCACCGAAAGCACGAATATCGCGGCGAACACTCGGTCAGTCCTGAACTGCGGCCCGGACACCTTCATCAGCCAGCCGAGCCCGCCCTGACCGCCGACCCATTCGCCTACCACCGCGCCTATCACCGAAGTCACTGCCGCCACCTTCAATCCGGAGAACAGGTAGGGCAGCGCGGCAGGCAAGCGCAACTTGGTCAGTAGCTGCATCCTGCTGGCGCCAAGCGTTCGCATCATGTTCGCCATATCGACGTCAGCGGACCGCAGCCCGTCGACGAGGCTTACCACCACGGGGAAGAACGAGATCAGCACCACGACGATCACCTTCGAGGTCATCTCCGGCCCAACCCACACGAGCAGCAGCGGCGCCAGCGTGATAATCGGTATCGTCTGCGATGCGATCACGATCGGGTAGAGCGACCTTTCGACGATGCGTGACCACGAGATGGCAGCCGCGAGCAGCGAGCCGAGCAGCGCAGCGAGTGCAAAGCCGATCGCCACCTCCTGCAGCGTGATCCGCGCATGCTCCATGTGCAGCGAGAACGATTCGCCGAGCTCTTGCGCGATCTCGCTTGGCGCCGGCAGCAGCCACGGCTGCACGTCGAGTGTGCGCGCCAGCAGCTCCCACAGCCCTATGAGCACGGCAGTCAGGCCGACCGCAGGCAGCCAGCTGCCGGCCTCGCCGACAATATCCACGGTCCTCCGGCGTGCCCTGTTGTCGCTCAAGCCGGCGCTCCTCCACTGGCTGCTGCGCCACTCGAAAGCGCGGACAGCAGGCGGGATTTGAGCGCGATGAACTCCGGCATGGTGACGGTAGATTCTCCGCGCGGCCGGTCAATAGCCACATCGACGGTATCGACGATCGTCCCCGGACCCGGCGACATCACGTAGACGCGATCGGCCAGCAGCAACGCCTCTTCAACGTCGTGGGTTACGAGCAGTACCGCGCGCTCGGCGCGGTCGAGCACGCTCGCCAGCCATTCCTGCAGGTGCCGTCGGGTGATGGCATCAAGCGCGCCGAACGGCTCGTCCAGCAGCAGGACCGGACTTTCCGGGAGCGTGGCTCGGAGGAGGGCGGCGCGCTGGCGCATGCCGCCTGACAGTTGCCACGGGTAGGAGTCGATCACGTTGCTAAGGCCGAACTCCGATGCGCGCTCCGCCGCTGCCTCGTTTGCGACATCCTGCGCAACGCCAGCAAGCTCCAGTCCCAGCCGGGCGTTGGCGAGCACGGTCCGCCAGGGCAGCAGCAGGTCTTTCTGCTGCATGTAGGCGACGATTCCCAGGCGGTTCGCTGTGGGTGTGTTACCGATTCGAATCTGGCCTTCGAACGGCTCGGCCAGCCCTGCGATCGCGCTGAGGAGTGTCGATTTGCCGCAGCCGCTGGGGCCGATGATGGCCGCGAACTCGCCGGCGGCTACCTCGATGTTTAGGTCGCGCGCCACGACACAGCGTTCGCCGCCCATCTCGTATCCCACGGAAACTCCAGACACGCTCAGGCCCGGCGTCCCCGTGCTCGCCGGGACGCCTGTGCCGAGTGTCTCCACGTTCCCTGTCATGAGTCCTTTAGAAAGACCGCTTAAGGCCGAAAGCTCTTCTTGACCGGCGTCTTCAGATCTCGCCCGAAACCACAGCTGCGCCTCGCCTTAACCCGGCCACTGCGCGCCCAATCATCCCGACCAACAAAAAACCGCCAGGCGGATTCCCTGGCGGTTCTGGCGATCACAGGCAGTCCGCAGTTCCTCCGCCGGAATTACCCGGTTCAGGTTCATGGGTCGGCGAAGAAAGCTTCGCCCTCTCAGCCCGTCTATTCCGAGCTCCCCACCGCGTTTTCGGTTCGGACAGATCCTCCGATGATTTGCAGACGGGTCTGTGGTCTGCGGTCACAGCAGTGTTGCAATCGCGCCGCTGGCTGTCAATGCTGTCACACTTCGCCCGATGCCCGCACGCCAGCCGAGATTGCTAGTCATGACGGGCATTGCTAGGATGCTTGAAAGTCACCTGTCCGCCGGTGAAACCGAGGTCAGTCACCACGATCCATCAAGTCTCAGCGTCCGGGAAACCGCCCACCAGTTCCTCATGGAAAGCCACGCAGAACAGGCCAGAGCGAACTTTGCACAGGCTGTGCGGCGGCGGGACGCGGAGATCGACCTCTTCGGAGCCTGCCTGTTCATAGCGGGCGAAGAGTACCCAGCACTGAACAACCAGTGCTACCTCAACCGGCTCGACAAGCTGGCTGCCATGGCCGAGAGCCGGCTTCCCGACGATGCCACGCTCTACGACCGTCTCGACGCTATTCGCTCAGTGCTGTTCGACTCGGCCGATCTCCGCGGCAACAGCGGAAACTACTACGACCCGCGGAACAGCTACGTCAACGAAGTGCTAGACCGCGGCCTCGGCATTCCGATAACGCTCTCCGTCATCTACCGCGAAGTGGCGCGCCGCATCGGTGTTGAGATGCGCGGCATCGGCATGCCCGGTCACTACCTGCTGGCAACCGGCGCCGGCGAAGACGAGATCTTCGTCGACCCGTACCACCGAGGCGGCCTGCTATCCCGCAAAGAGAGCCTTTCGCTGGCTGTGAGAGGCAGAAAACCGTCTCCTTCCACCTCGATCGCCCTGAGCAGCCGCCTGCTTCCGACCTCCGGCAACCGCTCGACGCTCCGCCGCCTACTCACCAACCTCAAGTTGAACCACGCCAAGAAGCGCGACTACAGGCGAGCACTTGCGGCTGCGGAGAGGATTCAACTCCTCGATCCGCAGAACTGGCGGAACCTGAGCGATCTTGCTCGGTTGCAGGCCGAGATAGGCGACTTCAACCAGGCCGTCGAGTCGCTCTCAGAGTTTCTCGATCGCGCGCCGGAAGGCGCTGACGTTCGCCGGGCAAAAGACGCCCTGAGCCAGCTTCGGGAACTCGCCCGAAAGCAGTCGGCGCAGTCCGCTCCAGAACCGAACGCCTGAACTCCTTCAAAGTCTTCACAATCTCTACAATTCCGCCCGAGGGAATGAGTTAACATCTGTTTACCGCAACCGGTGCAGGCGAAAAAGCTCCATCTGTTGGCGAACTTGAGATGCACGGGCGGCGAGTCCCCAGGGGCCATAGAACGACCCGAGGACCGCAAATGGCTATAGATCTACAGGAACTTCCGGATCTCGACCTGCTCGAGATGATCTCGGACGGCGATCGAGACGCTCTTGCCCAGCTGTATGACCGCTACGGCAGGCGAGTCTTCGCACTCGCAGCCCGCATACTCAACGACCCTGTAAGCTCCGAAGAGGTGACGCAAGACGTTTTCCTGAGCGTCTGGCGCCGGGGCAGCAGCTACAGCGCTGCAAAGGGCAAGTTCACAACGTGGCTGTTCAGCATCGCTCACAACCGTACGATCGATGAGCTTCGCAAGCGTCGCCGGGACCGGAATCGTCAGAATGACGATATAGAAGACCACCTCAACATCGAATCGGCAGAAATCTCCCCGCTCGAAAACGCCGTAGCACAGTCAGAGTACGCCAAAGTGCGCGATGCTATGGCGGAACTCCCAGTGGAGCAAAGGCAAGTAGTAGAGCTTTCCTACTTCAAAGGGCTGACGCAGGCGGAGATCGCTGAAAAGACCGGGCAGCCGCTCGGCACAGTTAAGACTCGGATGCGCCTTGCCCTGAAGAAGCTGCGAAACGCCCTTAGCAGCGAAATCAGCGCAACTGTATGACCGATCCGAATAGTCTGGACTTCACGGTTCCTGACCCGTGGGGCGACCTGCCGGGTTACGCACTGAACGCACTTACGCCGGATGAGCGCGCCCGGGTTGACGCGCTACTTGAGACTTCGCCGGAAGCTCGCGACGAGCTGCGCCGCTACATGGAAGCGGCCGAAAGCCTCGCCGATCTCTCGCCTGCTGTCGAGCCTTCAGACCGCGTTCGCAAGCTGTTACTTGCGCAGGTCGACAGCGATATCCACCTGATGGACGTGGCGCGGGAAGACGCTCGCTCTGTCCTGCCGCAGAAGACGCCGTTGCTGCGCACGCTGCTCAAGCCGGCGCGGGTTGCATACGCCGGAACAGCCGCCGCGCTTATATCTGTAGTTGCAATCGCCGTCATATTCGGGGTCGAGAACTCCAGGCTCAACTCGGAAGTGGTCCAGCTACGTGATGACGTTGAGACCGAGATTGCCGAGCTGGCCACACTGCGAGAGTCCGTTGAAGATGCGCAGGCGAAGTTCGCTGTGCAGGACGCCGAGGTTGCCCGCCTGACCGCTGTCAATGCGGCGCTGAACGACGCGCTCCGAGACCAGCAGTGGCTGACCTTCGTGACCCAGAACAAGGAATACAGGGTTCCGGAGTACCTCGAGGGCAGCGCGCAGGCGCCGGAAGCCAACGGAACGCTGGCGGTCAAGAACTTCGACGACCTTGCCGTGTTCCTGGTCTCGAGCCTGCCACCCGCGCCCGAGGGCTATCAGTACATGCTCTCACTCGTGCGCGATGGCGTGCCGGATCCGGTTGCGACGTTCCAGGTGAACGAGGCCGGGATGGCGAGGGTCGAGTTCAAGCTGCCTGACAACATCGTGCAGTACGAGCGTGCGGTGGTGACACTGGAGCAGTTGAACGGCGACGTCGAGGTCCTGTCAGGGCCGGAAGTGATGTCGGCGTCCGACTAGCGCCGGTGTTCGTACACCTTGATGTGACGTCGCGCGGCGCTGTTGTCAACGCCTCGATTACGATCGCATAATGCGGCTTAATCTTTCGCAATCGAGGGGAACAGTAGCGTTCGCGCTATCGGTGGAAACTGCGCAAAGGCGGTTTGTCCAGTCATGAACATCCATACGCCCGTGGTCGAGCCGGGAGTTGAGGTGGCGGGGCCGTCGGACCGCATCATGTGGGAGTGCGACATATGCGGCAACGTGATGCTGGATCTGCATTGCAAGCTGCGCTGCACGAACTGCGGCTTCATGCGCGACTGCTCCGACCCGTAAGGAGTTGGTCAGGTTCGAGGTGGTTCCCCCTCCCTGGCCAGAGAGGGAGTCAGAGGGTGGGTTGCTGTGTTCCCTGAGCGAAGTCGAAGGGTCTCTTGCTCGTCAACTGATCTTGTCAGGGTAAGCCGCAGCACCAGAGGTCCTTCGACTTCGCTCAGGAAACACAGACATCCCGATTGCATCCGGACCGGGCGGGGCAAGCGCCGCCCATGCCTGTTTGGGAAGTACACTTACCAACTGTCATTCTGAACTTGATTCAGAATCTTCCCGGCGTTTTCCTGCTGACACTCGGATCCCTCCCAGGCGCTCGTGATGACAGTGCTTGCGTTCCCGGCGATTCCAGCCAACCCTCAACTCTGCAGATGCTGTGGAGTTCCCACACTCGACCAGGAAATCGGCTCCCCCTATATTGAGTGCTGATGTTGCCACTCGATATATCCCGGCGCCGGCTCATCTCAATCAGCCTGCCGATCCTACTCGCCATCTCACTCGCGGGCGTCGCATGCTCGTCAGACGAACCGCCCGAGCCCACCGCTGAGCTGCCAACCGCCGAGATAGCGCTCGAAAACGCCCTCGCGGCGATGGCCTCAGTTCCGCAGTTCCAGTTCGAACTCACCCATCCTGAAGGAAAAACCTCGCTGCCCGGCGGCCTTGAGCTTCGCCGCGCCGAAGGCTCCGTCATCACACCAGAACGCCTCGAAGTCGCCGCCGAAGCTGACCTCGGCCGTGTCTTCGTCAAGATCGACGCCGTCGTGATCGAGGGCCAGACCTGGATGACCAACCCGGTAACCGGCAACTGGGCTGAGATTGCGCCCGAAGACAGCCCGTTCAGCTTCCTGGACCCTGTGCAGCTGGTGACCAACGTGCTGGCGCAGACGATGGAACCGGCGTATCCGCCAGAAGGCGGACTGGCCGATGGAAACCGCATTCGACTCAATGGAAAGGTGGCGTCGGAGGCGTGGCGGCCGCTCGTCGGAACCATCGTGCCCGGCGAGGTGCTCGATGTTGCGCTGACGCTCGATGCATCGACCTTCCGGCTCGTTGGCGCGTTGCTGACCGGACGCCTCCAGCCGGATGACGACGACAGCTTCGCCCGCCGCATCACCTTCAGTGGCTTCGACGCCGACCTGTCGATCGAGCCGCCCCTCTAGCCATGGAGCGTACTCGCAGCCTCCTCAGCCCGTACTGGCTCTTCCTGCCGCTCTGCTTCGGCGTCTTCATCGCGGCTGACGACCAGACCGTTGTCGTCACCATCCTGCCCGACATCCTGTCCGACCTCCGTGTGGCGGCGAGCGAGCTCGACCGGGCGTCGTGGGCCATCACCGGCTACCTGATCGGCTACACGGCCGCCATGCCGCTGATGGGGCGCATCTCCGACCGGTTCGGCTTCCGCAACACCTACATCGCGGCGATGGTCGTCTTCGCCCTCGGCTCAGTAGGCGTTGCGATCAGCGCCGATCTGCCCCGCTGGCTGTTCGACCGTGAGCCGGAGTTCAGCTGGATGGTCGGCGCCCGTATCTTCCAGGCCGTCGGCGGTGGCGCAGTGATCCCGATATCGCTCGCCGCGGCCGGGGAGCTTGTGGACGGCAAGCACCGCGCCGTCGCCTACGGGCTGGTTGGCGCCAGCGCTGAGGCCGGGGGAGTGATCGGGCCGCTGTGGGGCGGAGCGATCACCGAGTTTATTTCGTGGGAATGGGCGTTCTGGCTGAACTTGCCGCTGATCCTGGTGGTCGTCGCGCTATTGATGCGACTGCCGGCAGGGCAGAGGAACGCGGTGCGCATCGACACGATCGGCGTGACGCTGTTCGCGGCGGTTCTGAGCCTGTCGACCTTCGCACTGACACGCATCGGAGAGCCGGATGGGCTGTTTGTCGTGACGATTGCCGCGGCCGGAGTGGCGCTGGCTCTGCTTGGCTGGCGAGTGGCGAGCGCGTTCGATCCGCTCTTCCCTCGCATACTCTTCAGGCTGGTCGGCTTTGTGACTGCCAACGCCGCGCACTTCCTGATCGGAGCGGCGCTAATCATCGGGATGGTCGCAGTGCCGCTGATGGCCGGGACCGTCTACGCCGAGAGTGCCCTCGAAGGTGGGTTGCGACTACTGCGGATGACCATCGCCATCGGT
>JANQEF010000239.1 GCA_028278465.1 Dehalococcoidia bacterium
CAACCACTGGCTCGGGACCTGTCTCGGAAGCATCGCTCGGCTACCTCAACTCGCTCGATGCCGGCATCTGGTTCGAGGGACCGTCTGACGGCGTCGGCCGCAAGGGCCCGGCAGCTTACGGCGACTCGTTTGTGCCGACGCTCGACGAATTCCTGCAGCGCTACGAGGGCAACGTGAACCTGCACCTGGAGCTGAAGTCGCACGAGCAGGAGCTTGTCGAGAAGGTTGCGGCGCTCATTCACGAGCATGACTGGACGAAGCCGGAGTCGCCGGACGGTCCCGGCGTCGGGATCAGCTCGTTCGATGCCTCGCAGATCTGGCGGTCGAAGAACACGATGCCGCACCTCGACCACGGCTTCCTCCTGCGACGGATCACCCAGCTCGATTGCGAGCTTGCCGTGAGCCTGGGCTGCTCAGGCATCTACCCGAACGCATCGACGGTCACGGAGGATGATGTGAAGACGGCGGTGCGCAACGGGCTGACGGTGCGCACGTGGGGAGTCCAGTCAGAGGACGACCTGCTGGGCGCATTCAGGTCAGGCGCGGCCGGGACGACGGTGGACTGGCCGTTGAGGGCGAAGAAGGCGCTGGAGGGCTGAGTCGCCCGTGTCGATCGATCAGCGCTATCGCCTGGCGATGACCATCTGCACGGCTATCCCCCCGACGATACCGGCGCCGACCCCGATGAGGATTGCCGCCGTAGCGTCGTCGGTGGCGAGGCGGGCGATGAGGCCGGCAGCGAAGCCGGCGAGTATCGCCGCAGCTGCCGACAGCCTGCTTCTGCGTGATCGGCTATTCGACTCTTCCGGCTGCTCAGACACTTTTTTGCCTCCTGCAAGGGCCGGAATATATCACCGCGACGTCTTGCCACGTTGCAGCCAGATGTAGATCAGCATCGTCAAAATGAACCCGGCGCCGAGCCCCATGAAGAGCCCCGCCACTAGCTGTTCGGTCAGGAACCCGACGCCCATGCCAAACAGTAGGCCGCCGGGGACCGCCATCCCGGCGATGAGCCACGAGTCGTCTTCTTTTTCTTCTTCCTTGTTTCTCGGTCTTTCCGGCTGATCGTTCTGTGTCGACATGTTTTCTCCGTGCATCGTTGAAGGCGGGTAAGGGGTTTCCAGGGTGAGCGGCATTCGTTTTGCGTACGATTGCTACCACGTAGGTAGTTAACCGGAAAAGCGCTCAAGCAGGTTACTGAGACCCTCGCGTAGGGTCGCTACATACCAATCCTTAGCGGTCTCACGTGTTACAGGCCCAAGCCAGTCGCGCACTCGACGAATCAACCCGATGCTGACTCGGACTTTGTCCACATCGTGGGCCAGCAAGTACTCTTCAAGGTCATCTAAGTCTTGCAGCAGTAGTTCAGGCCCCATTCTGCCCCATCTCGATTGTTGTTCGGCCAGGATGTCTTGAGTCACTTGCCTGACCTGTGCAATCGCGTGCAACTGAAGCTCCAAACTGGAGCTGATCGTCGGTGGGGCAGACTCGATTAGGTCTGAAAGATCGTCAACGGAATCGATTGCCGATTCAGCGCTTATCAACTCAGGGAATTGCTCCGACGGAACTGGTTGGATCGACGCGAAGAACACGGAAGTGCGCAGGTTCAGAGATGGCTCAGGAGAGAACGCGTGGAACAGTTCCACTTCGTATCCGTTTGAGTCCCTCGTACTACGCCCGTCATCAGGATCTTCCAGAATGAGCTGTGCAAGCTTGCTGTCGCTGTCGATAGCGTGGAGTCCGGAGCCGTCACTCTGCTTCGGGCCTCGGAAAATTCCTCCCCAAAGGAATGAATCCCAGATTGGATTTTCGGTCAGAATCTTCGAGTGAGCTTCGATTTCCTGCATGCTCAGCGGCGTAGCTTTAAGGAACTCCTCGACGTCAAGTTTGCCTGACCAAAGATCGGCCGTACCGTGTCCTGAATAGGCGCCGATCCCGCTGATCCGCCCAGTTGTCGAAATCGTATTCATCTGATCTGCTCCCAACCTGTGAGAGTTCACGATCACGGACATCGAAGTGGTTTCCGAGCCGTGATCACTAGCGGTTCGAGTTTAGTCCCAAGCGGGATTTGAACCAAGAACTTCCAGACGGTATCCGTGACCTCAGTCCTATGCGAGTAAACTGCGCCCGCACCACGTAGCCACAAGCCTCTTAACTCCAAGGAAAAGACCGGCATGAACATCACCGCAGTTCGCCTACGCAAAGTCAGCGGCACCATGGAGACCGACGGCGTCTTCTGGGAGGAGCGCCTCGTCCAGCCACTCGACGTCTACGAGGAGTTCAGGCAGAAGACGCCCGCCGCGTGGGGCAACCAGGTCGACGATAAGCACTACAAGCTCTCCGCAGTGTTCGTCGAGATCGAGACCGACGACGGCGCGTCAGGCCGCGGCGGTCCGATGGACGAATCGGTCGCCTACATCGTGGCCCGGCAGCTGAGGCCGTTGCTGATGGGCCGCGACGCCTTCGCGCACGAGTTCCTGTGGGACGTGATGCACCGGGCGCTGGTCCACGGCAGGCAGGGTGAGGCGATGATGGCGATTTCGGCCGTCGACTGCGCGCTGTGGGACCTGAAAGGCCGCGCGCTCGGCCAGCCCGTTTACCGACTCCTGGGCGGACCGACGCGTACCGAAGTACCTGCGTACGCCTCGATGCTCGGCAACGCCGTGCTCGACCCCGGCCTTGTACGGGAGCGGGCGAAGCAGACGCAAGAAGCCGGCTACACGGCGCAGAAGTGGTTCTTCCGCCACGGCCCGATGTCAGGCCCGGAAGGGCTCGCCAAGAACGTCGAGATGGTGCGCACTCTGCGGGAGACGCTGGGGCCGGACGACGACATCATGCTGGACTGCTGGCAGAGCATGGACCTCAACTACGTTGTGAAGCTGGCGGAGCGCATCGAGGAGTATGAGCCGCGCTGGCTGGAGGAGGTTGCGATGCCGGACCGCATCGACACCTACCGCCAGGTGCGCCAGTCCATCTCGATCCCGGTCTCGGGCGCCGAGCACGAATACACGCGGTGGGGCTTCAAGCGATTCGTCGACCAGGAGGCGCTCGACATCCTGCAGCCAGATATCTACTGGGCGGGCGGCTTGAGCGAGACGCTGAAGATCGCCGCGTACGCCACGACGCACGACCTGATCACGATTCCGCACGGCCATTCGACGCCGGCCGGCATCCACTTCTCGGTCACGCAGTCGCCGATTCACACGCCGTACCAGGAGTACCTGGTGAAGTGGAACGCGGTGCACCAGCACTTCCTTGCGCACCCGCTGATGCCGGAGAACGGGATGATCAAGGCGCCGTCGGCTCCGGGCATCAACATGGACCTGGACCGGGAGAAGATCGAGGCGGAAGAGGAGTTCATGCCGGCGTAGGGGGTGAGGCGAAGATGAGCAGACTGGAAGACCGTGTTGCACTGATAACAGGTGCAAGTTCAGGAATTGGACGAACGACCGCGCTGAAGGTGGCCGAGGCCGGGGCGAAGGTCGTGATCGCGGCAAGACGAGTCGACGAGTCGATGGAGGTCGTGGAATCGATTGAGGCGGGCGGCAGCAAGGCTCTGTTCATACAGACCGATGTCACAGACGAGTCACAGGTCGCGAATCTCATAGACAGCACGGTGGATAGATTCGGTCGACTTGACTGTGCGTTCAACAACGCGGGAGTGGTTGTTGGAGCGGGAGAGGATTGGCTGGAAGCGCGTCCCGAGTTCTTTGACGAGGTCGTTGGCCCAAACCTTAAGGGCGTGTGGCTCTGCATGAAACACCAGCTGCGCGTCATGTCCGAACAGCAGAGCGGTTCGATAGTCAACAACGCCTCGATAGGCGGCTATCGAGCCTGGACAGGGAACGAGGTTTACGGGGCCAGCAAGCACGGCGTGGTCGGATTGACTCGCCGCGCAGTCAACCGCTTCGGGCCGCTGGGGATCCGAATCAACACCCTGGGCACGGGTGTGATTCACACGAAGGTCTGGCAGGAGCGTTTCAACGACGACCCGGGGCTGCACGAAAGGGTTGCGGCGCGCATTCCTATGCGCCGCCTTGGTCGCGAAGAGGAACTGGCGAACGTGGTGATCTGGCTGTTTTCGGACGAGTCCTCGTACGTCAACGGCGCTTCGATCGCGGTCGACGGAGGATTGGCCGAGACATAGCCTCCTACTTCGACTTCTTACCGACGGACTTCGCGGTGACCTTCTTCTTGTCGGTCGCGTCGTTCTCACCACCCGCTGCGCTTCGGCTCACCGCCTCATCCTCCTCGGCGCGCAGCTCGGACGCGCTGGCGATCAGCAGCTCACGCACCGAGTCGGACAGCTCGCTCTCTTCCAGCACGTCCGAAGCGGTGCCCACGATCAGCGGGTCAGGCGGCCGCGCCACGGCCAGGTCCTTGTCCGGGTAAGGCAGCAGCGTCAGCGCCAGCCGCATGGCGTTCAGCCGGGCGCGCTTCTTGTCGTCCGACTTAATCACGTACCACGGCGATTCGGGTGTGTGGGTATAGAAGAACATCAGCCGCTTGGCATCGGTGTACTCGTCCCACTTGTCGATAGACGCGCGGTCAACGGGGCTTAGCTTCCAGCGCTTCAGCGGGTCGTTGATACGCGCATCGAACCTGCGGCGCTGCTCCTCGCGGCTGACCGAGAAGTAGAGCTTGATGAGCCGGATTCCGCTGTCGACCAGCATCTTCTCGAAGAGCGGCGCCTGGCGGGTGAACTGCAGGTACTCGGCAGGCGTTGAGAAGCCCATCACCTTTTCGACGCCGGCGCGGTTGTACCACGACCTGTCGAACAGCACGAGTTCGCCGCCGCTTGGCAGGTGCTCGATGTAGCGCTGGAAGTACCACTGCGTCCGTTCTTCGTCCGTTGGTGTGGTGAGAGCAACGACGCGTGCGTAGCGGGGGTTCATGTGCTCCATGAACCGCTTGATCGTGCCGCCTTTGCCTGCCGCGTCACGCCCTTCGAAGACGATCACGACCTTCTGGCCGGTCTCCTGCACCCAGCTCTGCATCTTGAGCAGCTCGACCTGCAGTTCCTGTTTCGCTTTCTCGTACTGAGCGCGCTTGAGTTTCCAGGTGTACGGGTAGATGCCTTCCGAGAAGACGGCGAAGCGGATGTCAGGGTCTTCCGGGTCTTTCTGGGCCGCGCCGCTGCTGGCGTCGATGAACTCGGCGCCTGTGATGCCGGTGGCGCCGTCTTTGGAGTTGGAGCTGGGATTTGCCACGGGCTGCTTCCTGGCTTTCGGTCGTTGCCTCGCCGCGGCGCGGGAGGTGACCAGCGATTTTACGGACTCACCGAAGGAGTCAAGATCGCAGCCGTGCGATCTTCGTGAACGATTGGATGATGGGGGATTCCGGATCAAGTCCGGAATGACAGATGGTTGGTAGGGGCGGTGCTTGCCCCGCCCGGTGACGCCGGAGGCGGCGCGTCTGTGTTTCCTGAGCGAAGCGCAGCGGAGTCGAAGGATCTCCGTTGCGGACACTCGCCCTGCCAAGGCGAGTTGGCCCCTCAAGAGACCCTCACCCGCAAACGGGCACCCGAAGCTGGGAGGGAGGATTTGTCGTCCCGAGCCGGGTACCCGCTTGCGGGTGTGAGGAACCCGGAGGGAGGGTCGATCCTCATGGGCCTTCCGCTAAATCAGCAGAGAGTTTTCGACAGGCTCAGGGCGGGCTGGCGTTCTTCCCTCTCCCTCGATGGGAGAGGGATCGAGGGAGAGGGTGAAGTCACCTATCATCCTGAGCCTGTCGAAGGTTGAGAAGCGGTCGGCCTCTGGCCGACATCCCCTCTCTCTAACTCTCTCCCACAAGGGGAGAGAGGAAAACCCGCCACCCGCACCTGCCTGCGCACGGGCTTAGGCGTGGCGGACCGTCCCGGCTCTGCCGGGACCGGGCGCGGCGAGCAGCGCCCCTACCAAAATCACCCACCGGCCTCAGCTCCAGAAGGTCTGCTGGCGTGATGGGATGGTTCCGCGTATCGGCGCCCAGACGCCGTCGTCGCGCCACGGGTTCGCCGCAACCCACTCCTCGTCGATAGCGATCCCAATTCCCGGACCTTCAGGCAGCGGCAGATAGCCGTCCTTCTGCTGCGGGAAGTTGCCGACCGTCGCATCCTGGTACCACGGGTGCAGCCCGCCCTCCTGAATCAGGAAGTTCGGCGTGCAGGTGTCGAGTTGCAGCGATGCGATGGTGCAGATCGGGCCGTACGGGTTGTGCGGCTGGAAGCCGACGTAGTGGGCCTCGGCCATCGCCGCGATCTTCTTCAGCTCCAGTATGCCGCCCGCCTGCACGATGTCGGGCTGAATCAACGCCACCGCCTGTCTTGGCAGCAATTCTGCGTAGTCCCACTTGGTAAACAGCCGCTCGCCGGTCGCTATCGGGATGTTGATCGAGTTCGCCACCTTCTCCAGCGCGTCCATGTTCTGCGGCGGCACCGGCTCCTCGTACATGAACGGTCTGTACTGCTCCATCTCGAGACCGATGCGGATGGCGTCAGACGTCGACAGGCGGCCATGCACCTCGACAAGCAGTTCAACGCCGTCGCCCACGTGTTCGCGCACGCGCCTGAGCTTCTCTATGGCCCGCTTCTCGGACTCGCGGTCGATGAAGATGCCCTGGTGATCGAAAGGATCGCCTTTCAGTGCCGTGATGCCTTGTGAAGTGAAGTGCTCGGCGCGCTCGATGCAGTCCTCGGGCGTCAGGCCGTCCCACCTGCCGTAGCACCACAGCGAGTCCCTGATCTTGCCGCCGAGCAGCTCGTAGACCGGCACGCCAAGCGCCTTGCCCTTGATGTCCCACAGCGCGATCTCGATGCCGCTGATCGCCGACATCTGGATGCCGCCGCCGCGCAGCGAATGCTGGTGGTGGTAGAGCGCCTGCCAGTGCTTCTCGATCTCGCCCGGGTCCTTGCCGACCAACAGCGCGCCGAACTCGTCGATGAGCGTCGCCACCGCTCGCGGGCCAATTGTCGCCTCGCCCCAGCCGACCAGCCCTTCATCGGTCTCGATCTTGACGAAGACGTAGTTCCTTGCGACGCCGGCAGACACGTTCGAGGCGACGACGGATTTGACTGATGTGATCTTCATTGGATCCCTGTTCTTTCGGTTGGCTCAAGGGTTGTGAAAACGGGCGGCAAATCACGCCGGGATTCTATGGCAGCGACCGTCCAAACGTGTTGGTGAGCCATCTGTCCGGCTCGGTGAGCCCATCGGCTCGGCAGCTTGAGACTTCAGGTGGGTGCTGGCACCTACATCGAGGTTTGGGCGCGGTTTGATTCTGACATCAGGTCGCACAGTTCGAACCCGCATCCGGCCCTCCGGCGCAAGCACGGACAAGCCGGGCCAGAGAATGAGAACGACGATGAACACACTCAAGCGAATACTCACACGGCGAGGCATCACAGTGCCGGTCATCGGCATCCTCGCCATCGCCGCAACCGCCTGCCAGGGCGTCGGTCTCACCGAGGCCCGCCAGGCCGTCGACAACCAGCGCGCCATCAACGACCTTGAGGAGCGCGAGGTGAGGCCGATCGAGCGTGAGATCGAGAACCTGTACGAGAACGAGATCCTGCCGCTTGAGCGTGAGCTCGAAGACCTCTGGAACGAGATCAACGGCTACGAGCATGGCGAGTTCCATGATGCCTACAACAGCATGCAGGACCCGTGGGCGCCCGGAGGTCCGGCGCACGAGCTCCAGCAGGAGTTCAACGACAAGTACGCCGAGATCGACCGGCTGTACCGCGAGCTTGAGGCCGAGTCTCGCCGCATCCAGATCGAGCAGCAGTTCACTGACCACTCGTTCGGGATCGACCCTGCTGTCGCTGCGCTTGAGGACGAGCGCTTCGCCCTGCAGCGCCGCCTGGACCGGCTGCACCAGTTCGGCCGACGGCCGATCGAAGACATCTACATGCAGATGAACGAGCTGAACGCTTCGAACGGCTGGGCGCAGGGTGACATCTACGCTGCCGATGACCTGAACAGGCAGATCGCAGACATTCAGAACCAGCTGGCGAACGCGTACTCGCACGGCTCGCAGTTCAACGACCAGAACCAGCACGAGCTGATGATGCTGGACGACGAGCTGAACTACCTGCGCAACGAGGGTTACTGGCCGATCCAGGAGCTCTACAACCGCATCGGCCAGCTCGAGCACGAGATAGCGGTGTTCAGCGACGGGTCGGTGACCGGAACGACGACTGACTCAGATGTCCAGGCCCAGATCGATCAGCTCGAAGCGGAGATGCACGCCGCGACGGAGGGCCTGAGGGCCGAGCTCGAGGCGCTGCACGAGCAGTACGACGCTGCGGTCAACGACGCGCAGGCTCAGATCGATGCTCTGATGGCTGATGGCTCGACCACCGTTGAGCCGGTGGACACTTCGGCTATGCAGGCAGAGGTCGATGCGCTCGTGGCCCAGATCGCTGACCGGCAGGCCGCGACGGACGCTACAGTCGCGGACCTGAACGCCCAGATCGCTGATCTTGATGCGCAGGTTGGCGACATCTTCGCAGCGACGGACACGACCGAGGCGGGGCTGCAGGCTGAGATCGCCGATCTCCAGGCGCAGATCGACGCGCTGGACTCGACTACCGAGAACTACGCAGAGGTGGTCGCCGGCCTTGAGGCCCAGATCGAAGAGCGCGAGGCCGCTATCGCTGCTGCCATAGCCAGTGAGGCCGAAACGGTTTCGGACCTCCAGGCGCAGATGGCTGCACTCGAAGAGCAGCGAGCTGCCGAGGAGTCTGCCGCCGACGTGGAGATCGCCGCTCTGCAGTCGCAGATCGACGCGCTGCAGGCGGTGATGGATGCTGCAGGTTTCGCCACGTCAACCGGCGTCAGCCAGGACGTGCTGGACCAGGTTGCCGCTCTTGAGGCGGCGCGGGACGAGACGCTCGCCGGGCTACAGACCCAGATCGACGAGGTCAACGACCTGATCGCCGACACCGAGTCGCAGTACCTGGACCAGATCGCAGAGCTGCAGAGCTCCGAACCCGAGACTGCGTTCGTGAACGCGACTGACCAGATCGGTGCCAGGCAGGCCGAGATCCAGGAGCTGAGTGAGCACGCCGCTCACATGGAGAACGAGTTCAACGAGAAGATCAGGGTGCTCGAGGAGCGCCGTGAGCAGGTGATGCGCTCCCTCAACGACCATGCCGGAGGTGGCTCCGATGTCGCCCACCTGGAGAACGAGCTGGCTCGGCTCCACGATGAGCTGAACGCACTGCACAACAGCGGCTTCGAGGCCTCCCGGAACTCCCAGATCCGAATGGAGGAGCTGCAGAACGAGGCCGTTCGGCTGGAGAAGCAGCTGAACCTGGACATCCGGGCGCTTGAGGACCAGCTGTGGGAGCTCGACGGCAGGATCGCCGAGTTGTACCGCACCGGCCACGACTCCAGCTTCGACCCGCATGCCGAGTTCAACGAGCGGATGAAGGAGATTGAGCTGGAGAGGTTCGAGCTTGACCAGCGTCGCTGGGAGCTTGACGACGAGCAGCACAACGCCTTCGACCAGTTCCACAACTATGGCTCGGAGATGCAGGCGGAGATCGATGCGAAGCGTGCCGAGGTGCTGGACCCGCTCTACGCCCGTGTCGATGAGATCCAGGACGAGATGAAGGCTCTCAGGGACCGGCAGCGTGAGCTTGAAGACAAGCTGCGTGACGCTCGCAGGAGCGTTGAGGAGCAGATCAGGGAGATCGAGGACCAGACGCTCGACTTGATCGAGGAGGCGGTGACGAGTGCCGAGGAGAACGCCGAGAGCCTGAACGGGCTCGAGGGCAGCATCCTGGATGGCATCGACACCAGCGCACTCGGTGAGACCGGTTCGGGTGATGTCCCGGCTGATGAGGGCGTGACGACGCAGTAGCTCTTACTGAACGGATGGCTCTGAGGCTCGGCCGCCAGTTGTGCGACCGGGCCTCACCTTTTTGGGGGAGTGTGGGTGGTGGCGAGTGGTGGCGGGCGACGGTGGCGTAAGGCCGGGGTGGTCCAGGCGCAGGTTGGTGGCGGATGAATGTCTGCGGGTTCAGTGGCGAGCGAGTGTCCGCGCGGACGGAGCAGAGTTTGTTCAGGTTGGCGGCCGTCAGCGGATAAGAACCTGGCCCGCCGGACGATTGGACCATCTGAGTTGTTGATGCCGTCGTAGGGCGCGTGATGGCGTTGAGATAGAGTGTTTTGATGTCACCGAACACCGGGACCCGCAGCGGTCGCGCCCATCAGCCGGCGAGCACCCCGGCGAACACCTTTCCGCCCGGCCTGCGGGTGCGCCAGGTCAGGCCGACAGACAACGAAGCGGTCAGACAGCTCTTCATCGAGTCGCAGAACGGGCTTCTTCCCGAGGACGCCACTCGCGAAGTCCGAATCGCGATGAAGAAGTACACCGACTCGTGCCTCATGTCCGACCTCGCCCGTGCCTCGACGCACTACACGAAGCCCGGACGCCGGATGTGGATCCTGGAGTCGCAGCAACGCGAGATCGTGGCGATGGCGGCGGTGGACATGGAGGACGGGAAGCCAGAGGTCGGCCTGCTGAGGCGGCTCTGTGTTGCGCCGGGGTTCAGACGCAAGGGAGTGGCGACGCTCCTTTCGCAGCGCGCCGAGCAGTGGGCGGCCAAACAAGGGTTCTCCTCGATCCGCCTCTACGCGTCGGAGCTGCAGCCGGAGGCGAAGGGTCTGCACGACAAACTCGAGTATGCTCAGATCGCCACGTCCAACTTCGGTCCGCTCGCCGTTGTCGAGATGGAGAAGCGGCTCGAGAAACCTGTAGCGAAGCGATGAGCACGAGGGCACAGGTCCAGCAGCGGCTGGTCAGCCGCCGATCCGTGCTGGAGATGCTCGCAGACATGGAGACGGAGCCCGGCGCTCGGTGGCGCATGCGGCTGCTGATTCCCGGCTCGTGGCCGCAGGAACTGCACGATGAAGGCTGGGACTGGCTGCCGTCTTCAGCGGTCGAGTCCGGCAGCGGCCTGACGCTGTTCACGAGGACTGTCGCACCGGCCGAACCGGAGCCGTTCCTGGCGTTGGCGCCACCGTTTCCGATCGCCGAGGACGGTGAGTTTACGGATTTTTCGCAGATCGAAGCTCTGCTCAGAGAGCGACTAGCCGTCGCGATCATCCTGCTGAGACTCGGCCACTACTCGTTCGGCATAGCGGAGGATGAGCGGCTGGCGGTGCACAAGACGGGCGGGCGGTATGTAAAGAACCGGCAGCGCAAGGGCGGCCAGTCGGCGGCCCGGTTCGTGCGGAACCGTGAGAAGGCGGTACAGGAGCTCTTCAATGAGGTGGCGGAGGTGGCGCGGTCTCGCATCGATGCGCACGAGGGTGAGATCGACTGGCTGGTGTTCGGCGGTGACCGAAATGTGATCTTGCAGTTCCTGAAACGTGTGCAACTGCCGGGCGGGCTCGAAGAGCGGGTGGCGCCGTGGCGTGTGCCGGTCGAGAGGCCGGGTTTCGGCGAGCTGGAGAAGGCGGTGACGTCCGCATGGTCATGCCGCCTGTGGGAACGGCCGGTGGGGTGAATAGTCGGTTTGGTAGGGGAGCTGCTTACTGCGCCCGGTCCCGGCATCGCCGGGACGTCTGTGTTTCCTGAGCGGAGCGTTAGCGGAGTCGAAGGATCTCTCACTCCACGGCCGTCTCCGACAGGACAAGTCGAGGTACTAGAGGTCCTTCGACTGCAGTCCGATTGCATCGGACCTTCGCTCAGGAAACACGAGCGATCCACCGCCTAACTTCCTCCCTAAGTAGATAGGGAGTAGCCCGTTGTCCCTCGCGCAGGCTCGGGAGGATTGGTCTCGAGCCTTCCTTCTCCCAGCGGGAGAAGGTGCAGGATGAGGGAGAAGCGGTCTCACATTGACCGGTCAGATCTCTCCCTTCGGTCGAGATGACAGACGTCCCGGCCTTGCCGGGACCGGGCGCACCCTTCCCTTCGGCTTCGCTCAGGGCAAGCTAGCTCAGGGTGGCGTCACCAACGACCCTCCCTCTAACTCGTGCCCGCAAGCAGGCGCCCGAAGCTGGGAGGGAAGAAAAGAACGTGCCGCCTTCGGCGTCACCGGGCGCAGCAAGCGGTGCCCCTACGTGTTTCCTGAGCGGAGCGTTAGCGGAGTCGAAGGATCTCTGGTGGGTGGACTCGCCCTGACAAGACGGGTCGGCTCCTCAAGAGACCCTTCGACTTCGCTCAGGGAACACAACTGACTCACCTTCGCGCCAAGAGGGCACCCGAGGGAGGAAGAACAACCCTTACGCCCTCTTCGCCCTTAGCGCTCTCATTGCGGCGTCTGCGGCCTCTACCAGCGCCTCTGGCTCGGGTGTGGTTTCGGGCGTTCCGGAAGTCCCGAACGAGGCGCTCAAGCCCTCACCGGCCAGGAAACCTGACAGCTTGCCGGCCGTCGCCTCGGCGCCCGCCGCATCCGTCTCAGGCAGCACCAGCAGAAACTCATCGCCGCCAAGCCTGCCGAACAGGTCAGCCGACCTGGTGTGATGCTGCACTGACTTCACAAGCTGCCTCAGCAGGTCATCGCCAGCGCGGTGGCCCTCCTCGTCGTTCGTCGCCTTCAGACCGTCCACATCCATGAACACCACGCTCAGCGGGCGTCCATAGCGCACCGACCGGGCGCACTCCATCTCCAGCTGCTCCATCAACGCAGCGCGGCTCATCGCGCCCGTCAGAGCGTCCGTCGCTGCCTGCTCCTCCAGCCCTCGCACCTTGTCGCGCTGCAGCGAATCGATCGTCGTAGACAGCCGCTCGATCACTGCTCGTGCGGCGTCCAGCAACTCCGAATCGTCGCCCGCCATATCGATCAGCGCCTTGTCGAGCGAGACAAGCAGCGAAAGCGGAGCGTCGGCATCGCCTTTGTTGCCGGTCCACGGAGGCTGTGAAAACAGCGTGCGGTGCCGGTCTTCGAGCCCAGATTCCAGCTGCGCCGAAAGACCGAGCAGCATCTGCTCGCCGTGATCGTTGATGTGCATCACGGCGACGTCGTCGAACTTCGCCGCGGAACGCCACGCCAGCCTCAGGTCGGCCGCTCGCTCCGATATGGTCTCGGCCAGCTTGCTCTTACTGCTCTGCTCAGCCAATGTGGATCGCTCGCTCCGTGCGCTTATACGGCTTGCCGTATTCCCGCTAACAGGTGACTGGTTTTGGTAATGGTCTGCTGAATATACTCGTTCGGGTATGCAGGCTCGCAACACAATCGCCTCGGAAGACCACCCATACGGCGCCCCGCAGGACGTCACCGAAGAGCGGCAGCAGGCCGGTGAAGCCGCGCCGCCCGAAGAGGGCGGCATCGGCATCGAGTTCCTCTCGAACCTCGCACACCAGCTCCGCTCGCCACTATCGTCCCTGCGCGTCTGGGTCGACCTGCTGCAGGACCCGTCTGCGCTGGCCAATTCCGAGGACGCGAAGAAGCTTGTCGAAGGGATCGAACGCGCTACTACTCGGCTCGAACGCCAGGTTTCAGATGTTTTGGAGATCGGCTACCTCGAGTCCGGCACGCTGACGTTCGAGTCGGGACCGGTCGATGCGACGGAGCAGATCGCCGCGGCGGTAGGTGACGTGGAGCACGCGGCGCGCAGTCGCAGCATCACGTTTGACCTGGAGATCACGGATCAGCCGTCTAGCGTGCTTTCGAGTGAGCCGCGCCTGCGCCAGATAGTCGGTTGCCTGCTCTCGAACGCCATCCGCTTCTCGCCTGTCGGCGGCACGATCAGGCTTGTCGCAGGCACGGAGTCGCGTCTTGCTGGTAACTCAGATGCGACGGCCATCGCGCAGTCGAGGTTCGCCGGGCGCGCCGACCGCTCGTACTACATCTGCGTGTCGAACGATGGTCCGGCGATCCCCGGGGAGCTGCACCACCAGATATTCTTGCCGTTTGAGCGGGCCGGACGAAAGGACGCGCACG
>JANQEF010000262.1 GCA_028278465.1 Dehalococcoidia bacterium
GCCGATGGACGAGCACTCGATCTCGTCGTATCGCTGGCTCGCAGAGAACCTCGACATCCCGGTGCTCGGCCCGGAGTACGCGGAAGGAAAGTTCCACACCCGCGCCGAGTGGATCGCGGGCGGCGTGTGCGACATAGCGAGGACCGGCGTGATGGACGTCGGAGGCATCGGTCCGAGCATGAAGATCGCTCACCTCGCCGAGAGCTTCAACATGGACGCCGAGATTCACGGCGGCGGCCCCGGGAACCTGGCGGTGCTCGGAGCGATCAGCAACGCGAGGTGGTACGAGCGCGGCCTGCTGCACCCGTTCGTCGACTATGACCAGCCGCCGGAGTACCTGAACAGCATCATCGACGAGATGGATTCAGACGGAAACATCCACATGCCGACCACGCCGGGGCTTGGGCAGGACATCAACTTCGACTGGATCGACGGCCACACGATGTCCGAGCACTAGAACGGCGTCGAAGCCAGGAGCAGGTGGCTAGCCAAGGCTGTCGAAGACCTTCTTCGCCTGCGCTTCCTTCTCGCCGACCATCACGGTGACGACAGAGCCGGGCGCGGCGTGCTCTTCGTGCGGATGGCTGAAACTGAACCGCGGCGAGATCACGTTGACTGCGGCGGCAACGCCGATGGCGCCGATGATTGCTCCGATCAGGGCGGCGATGGTGGAGGCCTCTTCGTTCGCGCCGTCGTTGCCCGCCCAGGAGATGGCGATCGAGAAGAAGAAGGCGCCGATACCGCCGATCACGCCGCCGGCCATCAGCCCTTCGATAGTGCGAGCCAGCATGTCCTCATTGTCCGAAGCTGCCGGCTTCCTCTGCTGCCAGACCCTGATCTCACCTTCGAGAAAACCCGCCTGGCGCAGGCTATCGACCGCACTCTTCGCCTCGGCCTCCGTGTCGAAGCGCCGCGAAACGGTCAGTCCCCATCCGGTGTTGGCCTGTTCAGTCATCTGGCTCGCCTTCCTTTGACCCCAGCCAGGGCATTGACGGTGCGGCTGGCTGGTCGATTTCCTGCCGAGAAGATTAACTCACCCCTCTGCTAAACGTCACTGGCTTCTCGCGCTGCTGCGCCGTGGATTCAGTGTGCATTGGCCGTCGACGATTCCGGTGAGCGTCGTCACAAGAACCCGCCGGTTGTACGGCACGGTTCCAAACGTATAATTGCTCGAACTGCTGCGAGCAAGCGGCAGATAGGACGATCGCCCGCGAAGAGCGCGGGCGTGCTTGTGAGAGCGACATTCAGTTTCGGAGCATATTGCCATGACGCCAGACACATACGCGTTCCTGGGCGGGAAGCAGGTCCCACTCGCGGATGCGAAGGTAGGCGTCATGACCCATGCCCTTCACTACGGGACGGCCGTATTCGAGGGGATAAGGGGCAACTGGAACGAAGATCACGGCAAGATGTACGTGTTCCGGTTGCGCGAGCACTACGAGCGTCTGCTTCGCGGCTGCCGGATGCTGCGAATAGAGCTTCCTTACGGCATCGATGAGCTCTGCAAGATCACGACAGACCTGATCGAGCGCAACGGCTTCCGGGAGGATGTCTACATACGGCCGCTCGCTTTCAAGGGCGAGGAGGCGGTCGCAAACCTCAAGCTGAACGAGCTCGACGACGAGTTCACGCTGGTCGTGCTGCCGTTCGGAAACTACATCGAGAACGAGCGGCCGATCCGCTGCCAGACCTCGTCATGGCGCAGGCCCGAGGACTCGATCATGCCGACCGGCGTGAAGATCACAGGCCTCTACACCACGAGCATCCTGGCGAAGACCGAAGCGGTGACCGCGGGTTACGACGAGGCGGTTCTGCTCAACTGGGACGGTACGGTTTCCGAGGGCAGCGGTGAGAACCTGTTCATGATCTCGGACGGGCGAATTTCGACGCCGTCCGAGACTGACAACTGCCTTCTCGGGATAACCCGTGACTCGGTGATCGAACTGGCTTCCCGCGAGCTCGGCATGGAGGTTGTGGAGCGCAGGATCCACCGAAGCGAACTGTATCTCGCGGACGAGGTTTTCCTGACCGGGACGGCGGCGCACATCACACCGATGGGCGAGCTGGACAACCGCAAGATCGGTGACGGCGAGATGGGACCCGTCACGAAGAAGCTGCAGGACCTGTACTTCGCAACGGTGAAGGGCGACAACCCCGACTACGCCGAGTGGTGCACGCCCGTCGTGCCCGGCGGTGGCTAGTCGCCTTACGTCTTAACCTGTACCCGAGACTATTTATGAGATGGCTGTCGCCTGCCACCCTTGTGTTGCGCGGCGGAGAACGCGGCTCCTGCCGGGCGGCTCGCAGTGATCTTCATCCCAGCTTTTCAGAGCCGACGACCACTTCGCTACTGACGTCGAATTGACCCCAGATCCATCAGAAGTCCAGGCGCTGTTCGCCCGCCACTACTTCCTGTTCGCCGCGCTCGCCACACTCGGCGCGCTGCAGATCGCTGTGTCGATGGGCGGTTTTCGGGGCATGTGGTTGCTGCCGGGAAGGCTGATTACGCGATTCGCGGGAATTGCGCTGATAGTCGCGGGCGCTGCGCTGTTCTTCCTGATGCCGCTGTGGGTCGACGGTCCGTGGGCCGCAGGCTCGGTTGAGGCCGACTCGTCCACGAGACTGTGGGGCAAGGCTGACTGGGGTGACCTGGGAGCGGCGCGAAACGTCAACGACATAGATGGGGGCTTGTCAGGAACGGGGCAGGCGACCTGGTTTCCGCTGTCCGCGGTGATTGCGGTCGTCCTTTCGATCGCCGCCGGTACCGTTAACCGAAGGCTGTTCCCGATGCGAATGGCCGAAGAGGCCGCGGCCACGGAAGCTGCAGACGCGGACATAGACGGCATCGATCTGCTGGTCACTCACTCGTACCGGTCGGCGCTGTCGAGGTCGTGGCAGAGGTTCCGGCGCGACCTGCGCGCAGACGCTGGCGCACTGCTGAGCGCTTCCGACCGCTGGAGCGTCTCTGTGTGGGCCTGGAGGCGGTGGCGCAGTTGAACCCGATCGATCGAGAACTGGTCATCTGGCTGAACGGGCTCTCAGGCAACGTGGCCCTGATCGATGACCTCGCCCGCGTCATCGCCACCGACTACCTCATGCCGCTTGTGTTCTCGCTCTCGATGTTCGGCATGTGGTTCGCGGTCCGCAACGCGGCCGAGCGAGCCAAGGCGCAGTACTGGGTGCTGGTCGGCATCAGCTCGATCGGGCTATCGAACGTCGCCGTGGTGATACTCAACGTGCTGTGGAGCAGGACTCGGCCGTACGTCGAGCTAGACGAGATCGAGCTCCTCTTCTACCGGGCGACAGACCCGTCGTTCCCCGCCAACCCCGTGGCGATCGGCTTCGCGGCGGGCTCGGCTGCGTGGGTGGTCAACCGGAAGTACGGCTACTGGCTGTTCGCTGCGGGGCTTGTCTACGGCATCTCGCGGGTCTACGCCGGCGTCTTCTATCCGACCGACGTGATCGGCGGCGCTGCGGTGGGCATCCTCGTCACCTGGGGAACGAGCTACCTGCACAGGCTGTTCCAGCCGATCACGAACCTCTTCATCAGGCTGGTGCGCGGGATGGCGCTCGGCTAACTTCGACCACGGATCAGGCCCAGCGGCAGGAACCGTGTCCACGACGCGGCCGGCTCGGGGCTCTCAGATTCCGCTTCCGGCGAATGACCCTGCAGGATCATGCGGGGCTGCAGATCGAGCAGACGACGCGCCGTCGCCTCGTCGGTAGCCCTTTCGACCCACCGGTGCGCCCTTCGCAGTCCGGGCGGTCTTACGCCTTCGAGCGCGTGCATGTCGGAAACCACGGCGTGAACAATTTGCTGCTGGATCATCCTCAGCCCGGCGCGCTGCGCTTCCTTGCCGAACGCTCCTGTGACGCTTCCCGATGTGACGACGAACAGCGCTCCGTCCTCGATCAGCTCCCGCATCCGGCCCGAGTCACGACGCAGCACCTCGTTGCGCTCTGGGCGGCACAGGATCGGCACGAGCCGCTTCATCCGCAGGCGGGCGATCACGTCCGCCATGAATGGAGGCACCGTGGTGAAGGGTGTCGAGAGCAGCACGAACCGTGAACCGTCGATGGTCAGCGGGTTGCCCGGTTCGACGCGGTCCGGCAGGTCGGGAGTTATCCGGTTCTCCATGCCGTGGAGGACACGAGCCTGGGGTGCGCCTGCCGCTGCCTCGCGCCGCAGCCGGGAGTTCAGGTCGGCGACCAGTTGGCGCACCTCGCCCACGTCCGAGTTGAGATCGATGTCGTGCAGGTGCGGCGCTGACACCAGCGTGGCTGTTCCTTCGAGCGCCGCCGCCTGGGCCATCTTGACGCTCTGGTCCATGCTCGCCGGGCCGTCGTCGACCCCGGGGACTATGTGGGCGAGCAGGTCGGTGAATTGCATCTGGTGGTCACTGCCTGGCGGTCAGCCTGCGGAACCGCTCTGCGAACTCGAAGTCGAAACCTTCGGCGGCCTCTCTGGCGCGATTCCTGAGCCGGCTGGCAGCGTCGGTGTTGGTCGCCAGCCCGCCAACCTGGCTTTCGTGCTTGAACAGCGCCTCAACCTTCGTCTCGAGCGTGTCGCTCACGTCGACGATCACGTTCGGCTGGTCTGTGCCCCACATGAACAGGTGCTTCACCTTCCACGGCTCCAGGCCCTCTTTCTCGACCTGGTCCGGGAAGTGCAGGTGGTCGCGAGCGTACGGGTAGATGGCGTCCCTGGCAGTGATGCCAACCGCCCTGTGGTCACGGTGGTTGAACCCTGCGTAACGGTCGGGGTCGTGGGCGAACACGACATCAGGCCGGTGCGTGCGGATCAGCCTCACCAGCTCTTCCAGGAAGACGCGGTCAGGGTCGAGCCAGCCGTCCGCGTGGTCGAGCACCTCGATGGCCTTCACTCCAACCACTTCGGCGGCGGCGATCTGCTCTGCGGCCCGAATCGGCACGATCGCCTCGGAGGTCATCGACCTGTCGTTGCTCCCGCTCGAGCCGCTGGTCGACTGGACGTAGACCACCTCGCATCCCGCCTTCGTCCACTTCGCCACCGTCGCGCCCGTGCCGATCTCGGCATCGTCCGGATGGGCAAAGATCACCATCGCTCGTTCGGGGATTTCGCTGACAATCTCCAGGCTTGCTGTGGCGGACGGGTCGGGTTGCTGAGTCATCGGTCTCCTGGGTTGAAGCAGGTTGCGTTGCTGGTTGGAATGCTGAGGATAGAGTACCTGCTCACCGTGACCGGGGAGCCGAGACATCCGCCGCCTCGCGGACCGATACACTTGTCCGGCTCGCCTTTCTCACAACCCGCAGCGGAGCGTGAAATGTCCGTCTCGTCAGATCAGAAGGTGCTGTCGGCAGTGGACCCGGACATCGCGAAGGTGGTCGGCGACGAGGAGCGCCGGCTGCGGGAAAACATCGTCCTGATCGCCTCTGAGAACTACGCCAGCGCTGCGGTACTCTCCGCCACCGGCTCCGTGCTCACCAATAAGTACGCCGAGGGCTACCCGGGCCGCCGCTACTACGCCGGCACCGAGAATGTGGACGTCGCCGAGACGATCGCGATCGATCGGGCGAAGGAGCTGTTCGGCGCCGAGCATGTCAACGTTCAGCCGCACAGCGGCTCGCAGGCCAACATGGCGGCCTACTTCTCCGTCCTCAAGCCGGGCGACCGCGTGCTGGGCATGTCGCTTGACCACGGAGGTCACCTGACGCACGGCTCGCCGGTCAACTTCTCCGGCAAGCTTTTCGAGTTCGGCCACTACGGTGTGGATATCGAGAGCGAGCAGCTCGACTACGACGCGGTGGCGAAGGTTGCCGAGGAGTTCAGGCCGAAGCTGATCGTCTGCGGATACACCGCGTATCCGCGGACCATCGACTTCGCAAGGTTCCGCGAGATCGCAGACAGTGTCGACGCCTACCTGCTGGCAGACATGGCGCACATCGCCGGCCTGATCGCAGGCGGCGCGCATCCGTCACCGGTCGGACACGCGCAGATCGTCACCAGCACGACGCACAAGACTCTACGCGGCCCGCGCGGCGCCATGGCGCTGACGACTGCCGACCTGGCCCGCAAGTACAACTCGGCGGTCTTCCCGAACATGCAAGGCGGACCGATGATGCACTCGATCGCGGCGAAGGCGGTGGCGTTCCGCGAGGCGGCGCAGCCTGAGTTCAAGGAGTACGCGTCGGCCATAGTGCAGAACGCGCAGTCGCTTTCGGGCGCGCTCGCGGCGGGCGGGCTCCGCATCGTCTCTGGCGGGACCGACAACCACCTGATGCTGGTAGATGTCCGTCCGACCGGCCTGACCGGCAAGGAGGCGGAAGCTGCGCTTCACGTGGCCGGGATCGTCGCCAACAAGAACACGATTCCCGACGACCCGCAGCCGCCGATGGTCACGAGCGGTGTGAGGATCGGAACACCGGCCGTCACGTCGCGCAGGATGGATACCTCGGATATGGAAACGGTCGCCGGGTTCATCCTCGACGCAGTGAAATCAGCCGGGGACGACTCGGCGCTGGCGTCCATCAAGACAGCCGTCGCGAAGTTCGCCTCGCAGTTCCAAGTGCCGGGATTGGACGACGCGTAGGCAGCGGATCTCTGCAACTGCTTTCCAACGTGATCACAGACCGTGATTTCCAGTATCGGTGCGTGCTATACTTTTGCGGTTCTGCCACTGCGCGTGGCGAAGGCGTTTCTGTTCTCACAATTTCCTGGTAAACCGATTTGCGCGACTACGAACTGATGTGGATTCTGCCCGGCACCTCTTCGGACGAGGACGGCGAGAAGTCACTTGAGACCGTGAAGAGTCTCATCACCGAAAACGGCGGCGAAGTAAGCTCCGCTGCGCTCTGGGGCCGGCGCTCACTGTCATATCCGATCAAGAAAAACGGCGAAGGGGCGTATTATCTGGCTCGGTTCAGCATCGAGCCGAAAGCTACGTCCGAGATCAACCGGGCGATGGAGGCCAATCAGGACGTCCTCCGTCACCTGCTGGTCAAGGAAGAGCCGAAGAAAGCCGCCGCCGCAGAGAGCTGAACCCCCGAAACCAGCCCTGAGAACAGGGGGAACTCCAGATGTCGCTTAACCAGATACTCCTTATCGGACGAGCGGGTACAGACCCGCAGATGCGGTACACACCGAGTGGCACCGCCGTCACCGACTTCCGTCTTGCGGTGAACAACCCGTCACGCGACCAGTCGGGCGAGTGGCAGGACAACACCGAGTGGTTCACTGTGACGGCGTGGGACCGGCAGGCCGAGTCGGTCAACCAGTATCTTGCGAAAGGCCGGAGAGTCTTCGTCGAGGGACGGCTCAGCACGAGGACTTACACCGCAAACAACGGAGAGCAGAGGACCAGCCTCGAGATCCGGGCATTCAGGGTGATCTTCCTGGACAGGCCGGATGCGCAGGACGGTGAGGAATTTGGAGGCCAGCAGACCGCTGGCGCAGCCGCTGCCAATGGCAACGGAGGAGACCCGGCGGCTGGCGTAACAGAAGACGTGGAGGAGCTGCCCTGGTAGCAGCTCCCGTTCCCGGGCTTTCCGGGACGACCGTTCCACAAGGAGAGAAATGACGACTTCGCAGAGCAGAGACACGAGGGGTGGAGGCCGACCAGGCACTCGCCGGTTTTCGGGCAGGCGTCGCAGGCAATGCGTCTGCAAAGAGGTTGGGACTGTCGGCTACAAGGATGTTTCGGTGCTCCGTCGCTTCATCTCGGAGCGCGGCCGCATCGAGTCTGGCCGCAAGTCCGGCAACTGCGCCAAGTGCCAGCGCGAGCTGAGCACCGCTATCTCAAGAGCACGTTTCCTGGCGCTGCTTCCTTACGCGCCGAGCCACCTGCGCGTTACCGGCTCGATATCACCTGCGGCAGCGCCTGCTGCTTCGGAGGACGCTGAGTCGGAAACACCTGCGGACGAGGCGAAAGACGAAGCATCCACTGAAGAGACGGCTGCAGAGTCGCAGTCAGAGCAGACCGAGGCTTCTGAGTCCGAAGAGGCCGCGGCTGAGGAGTCGGAGGAGACTCCTGAGTCTGACGGCGAAGAGACTTCCGACGACTCTGAGGAAGAGGCTTCCGAGGAATCGGGGGACGACGACGAATCCGATGAGACATCGGACAGCGTTGAATCTTCTGAGGAAGAGGAATCCACCGAGGAAGCAGACGAAGCTCCCGAAGCCGAGGACGCGGAGACCGAAGACAGCCCGGCAGACGAATCGGATGATGCAGAGGACTCAGAGTCATCAGAGTCATCCGAAGAGTCCGAGGACGAAGAGAAGAAGAGCTAAGTCCTGCTCCCGCTCGACCGTTCAGCGCCCTTTCAGTCATGACCAACCAGGAAAACGTCGCCGAACCGACTCCCTCGTCGTCCGGTGAATACGCGGCCGGTGAGCGCAGCATCACGCAGCGCGCTGCCCAGTCACGCTTCGACATCCTGCGTGAGAAGAAGGCTCAAGGACGCAAGAACCGTCCGTTCATCTACGCGGGGCTCGGCATCCTCGCAATTCTCTTGAGCGTGCTGGGCGTTGCGTTCTGGAATGAGTTCGTCGCGCCGCCAAGGGCTCTCGCAATCCGGGTTGGAGACGTCGAATACACCCGCGGTGACGTAGTCGACCTGATCAGGTTCAACCAGCGTCTCAGCGAAGAGATCGGCGTGCCGTTCCAGCTCGGCAGTTCCGTGTTCGAGGCGCTCCAGGTGATCCAGGAAGCCGAGCTTGCGTTCCAGCTTGCGCCGCAGTACGGCGTTTCGGTATCGCCGGAGGAGGTCGACGAGCGCGTCGAGTTCATACTCGGCTTCGCTGTGCAGACGGACGACAGGAACTCGCCCGAGTACCAGACCAATGTGGAGGAGGCCAAGCGGCAGTTCCTGAACCGGGTTGGCCTGCCGGAAGAGGTGTGGCGGGACTTCCTGAAGAAGGTGCTGTTCCAGGAGCGGCTGCGTGAAGTCGTTGGCGACAACGTCGAGCGCATTCAGCCCCAGGTCCACGTCTACCAGATCCTGCTCGATCAGAACGATCCGCAGACCTTGGCGCTGATCCAGCGCGAGCTAAACGCCGGAGCCGATGTCGAAGAGGTCGTCGTCGAGTTTTCGGAGGACTTCGATGCTCCGCGCACGCGTGGCGACCTTGGCTGGATGCCGCAGGGCGTTGTGGCGAGGCAGATAGACCGACTGCTGTTCGGTGTAGATGAGGCCGGCAACCGCCTGCTGCCCCTCCGTACGGCAGCCACGCCGCAGTTTGATGATCAGACGCAGCTCTGGTCGGTGCTGATAGTCGACGAGTTCCAGGAGGCGAGAGAGGTCGATCCGCAATCGCTGGAGATTCTCAAGGACACTGCCATGACCGTGTTCCTGAACGAACAGCGCAGGAGCATCGATCTGTATCTCGATCTCGACAGCGATATCGCCAACTGGGTGAACAAGCAGGTTTCGCTGAACGCGCTTCCGGCGACCGCCGGGCCCAGTCAAGAAGACCAGTTCGGCGGACTGTTGCCGGAAGGTGCCGTGATCCAGGGGGCTCCGACGGTTGTGCCGACGGTCAGGGGGATTCCGGGCATCAGCGTTCCCGCCCAGTAGTCTTCATTCGGCAGACCATCCTGGACAAGCCGACCGTTGTCGTCTGCTGATGGTTGCCTTATTGTCTCGGTGGCGTCCGACCGCTGGGCGCCGCGAATGAACCGGAACTGGAAGTTTCATGCGCACGGTAAAGCTGGGTCTGCTTGGCGTCGGGGTGGTCGGCTCTGCGGTCGCGAAGGCGATAGAAGAGGGCGACGGCCTGACCGGACGCTCCGGCGTTCGCCTGGAGCTGGTGAAGGCCGCGGTCCGCGACCTTTCGAAGCCGCGATCTGTTGAACTGGGCCCGGACCTCGTCACAACCGACCCGAACGAGGTTGTGAGCCTCCCGGAGATCGACATCGTCGTCGAAGTGATGGGTGGCGAAGACCCCGCTTTCGACCTGATATCGAAAGCGCTCGCATCCGGCAAGCACGTCGTATCCGCCAACAAGGAGGTCCTCGCCAAGCGCGGCGACGAGCTGCTGGCGACGGCCGCGCAGCATGGGACAAAACTGGTCTACGAGGCCAGCGTCGGCGGCGGGATACCGATCCTCAACCCGATTTCGGACGACCTGCTCGCCAACCGCATCGACTCGATCAGGGCGATCATCAACGGCACGACCAACTACATCCTGACGCGCATGTCGAGCGAGGGCGCCGCATACGACGACGTCCTGGCCGATGCACAGCGCCTTGGCTATGCGGAGGCCGACCCGACGGCTGATGTCGATGGCTTCGATGCTCTGTACAAGATCGCCATACTGGGCCGTCTTGCGTTCGGCACCAGCGCCGCGGTGGACAGTATTCACCGGGAGGGCATCGGCAGGATCGATGCGAAGGACTTCAGGTACGCCGAGGAGCTCGGGTTCACGATCAAGCTGATCGCCGCTGCGCAGCGGAACGACGGCGGCCTGCTGCTCAGGGTGCATCCATCGCTTGTGCCGCTCGACGTGCCCATGGCATCGGTGAACGGCGCGCTGAACATGGTTGAAGTGGAAGGCGACCTGGTTGGACCGCTGTGGTTCCAGGGGCCGGGTGCAGGTCCGGAGCCGACGGCGTCAGCGGTGCTTGGCGATGTGTTGCGAATCGCTCGCCAGCCGGATTCAAACGGCGCCGAGCAGTCCACTACAGAACCGCTCGAAGTGGCGCCGATGAGCGGTCACCGCTGCCAGTACTACATCCGCCTCACCGCCGCCGACAAGCCCGGCGTGCTGGCACTGATCGCAAAGGTGCTTGGTGACGCCAGCATCAGCATCCGCTCAGTGATCCAGATGGACGCTGACGAAACCGCCGGCCAGGCCGACCTGGTCATAATGACTCACTCGGCTTTAGAAGCTAATATGCAAGAGGCGGTTTCCCGATTGCGCAGCCTCGACGTTGTGATTGAGCTGGACAACCTGATCAGGGTTGAGTCATATAGTCACTCAGCGTGAGCCTTCAGCGAACCCCGGCTGAATTCCCGGCAGCGGGCACACCGTCCACAGAGCCTCAAACTGACCACTGGAAACCGGGAGCGGTGCGCGCTTTGTCTGCCAGACCGGGCGTAATCGAGCGATACCGAGAGCATCTTCCCGTTACGGAAGATACGCCGCTCATATCGCTTGGCGAAGGCAGCACTCCGCTCGTCCTCTCGCAGAACATCGGACCGAGGCTCGGCTGCAAGGCGCTCTACTTCAAGCTCGAGGGCTGCAACCCGACCGGCTCTTTCAAAGACCGCGGCATGGTTATGGCGGTCGCCAAGGCCATCGAGGCCGGCAAGAAGCGCATCGTCTGCGCCTCGACCGGCAACACCAGCGCCGCTGCGGCTGCGTACGGAGCGCGTTATGGCCTCGAAACCATCGTGCTCGTGCCGTCCGGTGAGATCGCGCTCGGCAAGCTGGCGCAGGCGATGGCCTACGGCGCGCGCATACTCGCCGTGAACGGCAGCTTCGACGACGCGCTGTCAACGGTCTTCGATCTTGTGGACGCCATCGATGCCGAGCTCGTCAACTCAGTGAACCAGTTCCGCATCGAGGGCCAGAAGACAGGCTCGTTCGAGATCGTGGAGGAGCTTGGTGAAGCGCCCGACATGATGTGCCTTCCGGTCGGCAACGCGGGCAACATCACCGCGTACTGGAAGGGCTATAAAGAGGCCAAACAGCTGGGCATGGCGACCTCTACACCGCGCATGATGGGCTTCCAGGCTGCTGGAGCTGCGCCGATTGTGCTCGGAGAGCCCGTAGCGAACCCGGAGACGATTGCGACCGCTATACGCATCGGCAACCCGGCGAGCTGGAAGACCGCCCTGGCTGCAAGGGATGAATCCGGCGGTATCATCGACAAGGTCGAGGACCGCGAGATCGTCGATGCGTACCTGATGCTGGCGCGAGAAGAGGGCATCTTCTGCGAGCCGGCGTCGGCCGCTTCAGTCGCAGGCCTGCTCAAGCTGGGCGAAATGGACGTCGATGTGACCGATCAGACCGTGGTCTGCATCTTAACCGGGAACGGTCTCAAAGACCCGGGGACGGCGGAGAAGCGTGCGCTGGTGGAGCTTGAGTACGTCGAGCCGGACCTCGAATCGGTTGTTAACCTTCTGACCTGAGCTGGATCTTCCAATCAAGGAACTGACCCTGTGACATCGCGCTGCGAAGAAAACTGTTGTAGCAGGAGACGGGCTGCATGACCTGCTGCTCAGTTTCGGTTCGCTCCGAATCATTCAGCAGTGCATCAGCCAGCTGGGAGGCGATAACAGCCTCCAGCAGCAGCGCTACGGTCTTCGATCTTCCGACCTGGCAACAGACCTGGTGGCAACACTTCGGCTCAGGCTCCGAGCGAATCCTTGCCGTCTGCTCGGACGAAGGCACGGTGGACCTGCTCGCCCCGCTGATGCAGGAAGACGGCGTTGTCTCCTTCCTCGGCGGGACCGACCTCGTCGACTATCACAACTTTGTCTGCCCCGGCGAACCTCCTACTGCCTGCATCGAGGCGGTCATCGGCGAGCTAACGGCCGACCGCGGTGTCTCCCGGTTGCTGTTCGAGTCGGTATCGGACGTCTCGGGAACGCTGGAGAAGCTGCCGCCGGTGATGAACGCGTGCGGCTGGAACGTCTCTGTCGAGCAAGAGGACGTTTCACCGAGGCTTGACTTGTCCGACAGCTGGGACGAATACCTGGCAGGCCTCCGCAAGAAAGACCGGCATGAGTTGCGCCGGAAGCTGCGGCGACTGGAAGCAGCGGGCGATGTCCGGCACATCGAGCTCAACGCTCGTGAGGATGTCGAGACGGCGATGCCGGACTTCTTTCGGCTGCACAGGCTCAGCACGCCCGAGAAGCAGGAGTTCATGACGTCCGCTCGCGAGCGGTTCTTCAGCGACGTTTCAGCGGCGCTGGCGGACACCGGCGTGACAAGGCTCAGCTTCCTCGAACTGAACGGCGAGCGGGTTGCTACATCGCTGTCCTTCGTCGTGGCCGGCGTGCGCTACCTGTACAACTCCGGCTACAACCCCGAGCACCGGCAGCTCTCCGTCGGGCTGCTGAACCACGCCTACACGATCCGCAGGTCGATAGAGCAGGGCCACAGCATCTTCGACTTTATGCGCGGCGACGAGTCCTACAAGTATCATCTCGGCGGCGTCGACCGCGGCATCTTCCGAGTGGTCGCCACACGATAGATCTCACTATGAAGCGCATCGCTGTCATAAGCGTCCACGGCTGCCCCGTGATCCAGGCCGGTCTGAAAGACGCCGGCGGGATGAACATCTATGTCCTGGAGACGGCGCGCGCATTGTCGAGCCGCGGCATCCAGGTAGACATATTCACTCGCCACCATGACCCGCTCGACCCGATGGTCGTGCACCTGACGCCAGGCGCCAGGGCGATCCACCTGCCCGCAGGCCCGCCATCGACCGGCAAGTCCGGAGCGTATGACCTGCTGCCCGAGTTCACCAGGCAGGTTTCCGGCTACACCGCTGCCTGGGGGCTGGAGTACGACCTCGTCGTCAGCCACTACTGGCTCTCCGGGCTGGTAGGGATCGAGTTGAGCGAGCAGTGGGGTGTGCCGCACTCGACCAGCTTCCACACACTGGCGGCGGTCAAGCAGCAGGCGCTCCCGGGAGAGCAGGAACACCCGGCGCGCCACGAGTCCGAGGTGAAGGTCGCACGGTCCGCCGACCAGGTGGTTGTCTGGACCGAGCACGAGTGCCAGATCCTTCGCGACAGGTACGGCGCATGCCCGAAGCAGATATCGATAGTGCCGCCGGGCGTGAACAGCGAGAGGTTCACGCCGGACAGCCAGTCCGAGGCCCGCGCTCAGCTGGGTCTCAATGGTGAGAAGGTGCTGCTCTACGTTGGCCGGCTCGAGCGCCTGAAGGGCATTGACACGCTGTTCAAGGCGGTCGCGCAGCTTGAGCACACGGACGGTCTGAGGCTGTACGTCGCGGGCGGTAGCAGGGGCGCGCCGGGGATGCGCAGGCTTCTCTGCCTTGCCAGGGACCTCGGCATCAGGCACAGGGTCAAGTTCCTGGGCTCGATCCCGCAGGACAGGCTGAACCTGTACTACAACGCGGCCGACATCTGCGTCCTGCCGTCCTACTACGAGAGCTTCGGGTTCGCGGCGCTAGAAGCTGCTTCATGTGGCAAGCCGGTCGTGGCATCAAGGGTCGGAGGGCTGACCACTATCGTCAACGACGGCGTGACAGGATTCCTGGTCAACTGGCGCTGCCCGGGTCCGTTTGCCGAACGGCTCGACCTGTTGCTGAACAACGATGAGCTGAGGCACAGGATGGGCCGGGAGGCACGGCTTCATGCGGAGACGCTGACCTGGGAGGCGACCGCCGACCGGCTCATTCACGCGTACTCTCTTCTTCTTGCGGGGTCGACAGACGCGGTCCATCCGCCGGACGCCGCGCTTCAGCCGGCGACGTGATTCGCGCCGATCTCTGACCTGAAAGCAGAGGACTCCGATGCCATACCAGCCGATAAGCGACTACGGTGTGATCGGCGACCTGCACACCGTCGCACTGGTCGGCAAGAACGGCTCGATCGACTGGTTCTGCGTCCCTCACTTCGACTCGCCGAGCGCGTTCGCGGCGATCCTCGATGACGAGAAGGGCGGAAGGTTCAAGATCGCGCCGTGCGAGGTGGAGTACACCACCAACCAGCACTACTTGCCTGAGACCAACGTGCTGGTGACACACTTTCTATCCGAAGAGGGTGTCGTCGAGGTGACCGACTTCATGCCGGTCAGCACCGGCGCCGGTGAGTCGCACGCTGAGCACACGCTGATCAGGCGAGTCCAGGGCGTGCGCGGGTCGATGAATCTGGAGATGCAGTGTCTGCCGGCCTTCAACTACGCACGGGACGATCACGAGACGGAGCTGTTTGAGGGCGGAGCACTCTTTGAATCGCCGGATCTGCGGCTCGAGCTCCTGACACCTACCGCACTGACGCAGGTAGATGGCGGCGTCGAGTCGAGGTTTGTTGTCGAAGAGGGCGACTCGACCTACTTCATCCTCGGTGAGCTGCCTGAAGGCACGGAGCGCGGCGAACTGCTGAGCCAGCGCGAGGTGGAGCGGCAGTTCGAGGAGACTGTCGGCTACTGGCGCCGCTGGATAGCGGGCTCGACCTATACCGGCCGCTGGCGGGAGATGGTCCACCGTTCGGCTCTTGTGCTGAAGCTGCTGACGTACGCGCCGACCGGCGCCATTGTTGCTTCGCCCACGACCAGCCTCCCGGAAGACCTGGGCGGAGTTCGCAACTGGGACTATCGCTACACATGGATCAGGGACGCCGCGTTCACGGTGTACGGCCTGATGCGCATCGGGTTCACAGACGAGGCCGCGCACTTCATGGAGTGGCTGGAGGCGCGCTGCTCCGAACTGGACCCGGACGGCTCGCTCCAGATCATGTACAGCATCAACGGAGACCACGAGCTGACAGAAGAGATCCTCGATCACCTCGAAGGCTACGCAGGGTCGAAGCCGGTGCGAATCGGCAACGGCGCGTACGACCAGCTCCAGCTCGACATCTACGGCGAGCTGATGGACGCCGTATACCTGTTCAACAAGTACGGATCGCCGATCTCGTACGACTTCTGGAACCATCTGACACGGCTGATCGAGTGGGTGGTGGATAACTGGCAGCGCACGGACGAGGGGATCTGGGAGGTGCGTGGCGGCCAGCGGCACTTCGTCTACTCGAAGCTGATGTGCTGGGTGGCCGTGGACCGGGCGCTGCGCCTGGCGGACAAGCGTTCGTTCCCTGCGCCGAGGGAGAAGTGGGAGCGTGTGCGGGACGAGATCTACCAGGAGATCATGGAGCGGGGATGGAACGAGGAGATCGGGGCGTTCACGCAGTCCTACGATGGCGAGTTTCTCGACGCGTCGAACCTGATGATGCCGCTCGTCTTTTTCCTGTCGCCGACCGACCCTCGAGCGCTCAGCACGCTCGATGCCATCAACCGCACACCGGCAAAGGGCGGACTTGTATCAAACTCGTTGGTCTACCGCTACAACCCCGAGCACACGAGAGACGGCCTGACCGGTTCAGAAGGCACCTTCAACATGTGTACCTTCTGGCTGGTGGAGGCGATGACGCGGGCTGGTTCGAGAGACCAGAAGCGCCTTGAGCGCGCCCGAATGACGTTTGAGCAGATGCTCGGATACGCTAACCACCTCGGGCTGTACTCAGAGGAGATCGGGCCGACCGGTGAGGCGCTTGGCAACTTCCCGCAGGCCTTCACTCACCTCTCGCTGATCAGCGCGGCCTTCAACCTGAACAAGGCGCTCGGCGGACAGGCCTGAGCTGGATCGCTGCATCGGCTACGGGAAGTAGATGTCGATGTCCGGCTGGTCGACGGAGATTGAGAACCACATGGCGCGACGGGTCGGCAGTGGGTCGAGCCGTTCGCCTGCCAGTTCTCCTGAGATCGCTCGCCCTGTGAAGTCCCAGGTCGACTGCGTTTCGCTGTCGACATAAAGCCGATCGTCCGTGCCGCTGAAGGTCAGGGTTGTGCCGTTCACGACCGGCGAGAACGCAGCCGCGGCGGGGCCGTCGGACCTACCGAACACGACGACCGGTGTCCCGCTTATCTCATCGTTTGCCGCATCGTCGCCGATTCGGCCGGGCGGATACGCCTTCTCGGCATCACCGGCCTTTACGGTCACGACGATCTCTGAAAGCCGCAGCCGGCCGCTGACCCGGTCCTCGTCCACCGGAAACGGGAAGTTCCCGGCGTCCACGGCCCGCGGGTAGGAGCCGAACGGGTCCCGGTTGTAGCGGGATGGCGGCGCGCCGAAACCCTGGTCGCGGGACAGCACGAGCGTGTCCGGGTGCAGCGCCAGCCAGTCCGACCACGGCATCATCACCGAGGGCAGCGGTTCGAGCCGGGTCCCGG